>JBKPJS010000492.1:0-6623 GCA_046730815.1 Acidobacteriota bacterium | reverse complement strand
GTCGATATCCTCTATCGACACGGCATCGTCAGTCAGTTCCTCACTGAGGTTGACAAACTCGCCTTTGACCGAATTCATGAGCTCGATACCGCTTTGATCTTTTTCAAGCCTGGACAAATGATTATTCCTTTCTCGCGGTGTATTTACGCAGTTCGGAAGACCCTCGCCCTCCGGCTCTTTGCACCTGCTCGCAACGCGGGCAAAGCGATCTGCTTCTGGTCGAAATGTTTCTTCCTTCCATTCTTCTCCATCGTCTTCGATGTCGCAGCACCCCCGCAGGGTTTTAAGCGCTGCACGACGTCGTTAATAGTTATATTTTCCAGCACCCGCTCAACCGCAGAGTCAACTTCCGTGAGCACCTCGCCCAAAACTGTTTCAATATTCACGCCTACCGGGCAGTCGCGACTTGGAGGTTGCCGGTGCAGCGAAAAGACGCCGCCGCACTCGAGTGCCTGATAGACGTCTAAAAGGGTAGTTTTTGCGGGGTCATGTGCCAGCCGGGAGCCGCCAAACGAACCGGTTTGAGACACGACCAAACCCGCCTTCGCCAGTTCCAACAGCATGCGCCGGATCACGACTGGATTGGTATTTACGCTCTCTGCAACCTGTTCGGATTTAAGGGGTTCTTCGCCTGACCAGGCCATCAAACTCAGCACATGTACCGCAACCGCAAACCTGCTGTTTGTCGACATATCAATACTGTACGGGGAACTCGGACAGTCCTTTTTGTAACCATTATAGTTACAATTTCGTTTTTGTCAACTCTAAGTTACACAGCAGTTTAGATAAATCATCTGTTGAGGGTGGTGACCGAATGCGCCCTAAAAAAGCCGTGCTAATTGCGCCGACGCCCAGTTTCCCCCAGCGGCAAATCGAGGGCTGGATTTGAATTAGGCCGTTACCCTTCCGGTGGGGCAACCCCGGTTATGCGGCTTCCAATAGGAACTCGACTTTGACAGCCTCGAACGGAAACACAATGCTGCCGTCTTCCGTGCGGTCGAGAATCCCAGCGTTAAGCAACGCAGTCACGTCACCATGTACCGCCTTGACATCTCGCCCAACGCGACGAGCTGCCTCGCGAATAGAAACCGGACCAGCTCCGCACAACGCCTTGAGTAACTCCCATCGCTTGGCGGTAAGCACCTGCCAAAGCAGTTCGGGAGTTGCGAAGCTTATGCGGGCGGACTTTTGAGATTTGCGGGTCTTCCAAGCCTGCACAAAATCCGCCATAGAATCGGCAGGGGTACGTACATCAAGAGTTACGGTTTTCATCGTCCCACCTCGCTATGTCTCGTCGAAAGTCAGCGATCAGCCGCTCGGGCGTCGTGAACCGGTAGGTACTTTCTTTGCCGCCGAAGTGCCGGCGGTCGCCTTTACCAACCTCATTGTCGTAGCGCAGGACGCACTGACCGTGCACGACGTACGCCAACCTGTACTTAAAACTGTGAGCAGAACCAGCGAGAGGCTTCGGGAGTTGCCATAACACCAATTCCGCGAATGCTGCTTCAGAGTACGTGATTCGTGTGCGTACAAGCTGAAGCGGTTCCATGTGTTGGAGAATATACCAACACCCCTCGCCTGTTGTCAACAACTCCAACAGCTACATGATACCCTGAACGCTGCGCCGAGCTGTCCGGATCGGTAATCGCGACGCTTGACTGTGGCGCAGACTGAAACCATAATGGTTGCAAAATGGTTGAAGATTGACATGCCTACGACGCTTACCTTGAAGAACATCCCGGACGATGTGTACGAGCGGCTAAAGATTTCGGCCGAGCTGCATCGCCGCAGCCTTAACAGTGAAGCCATTGTGTGCCTGGAGAGCGTGCTTGTGCCTGGCAAGATGACTCCTGCGGACCGCCTAGCGCGAGCCCGCGAATTGAGGGCTGGACTACCAGCAAAGAAATTCCGGGCACGGGACATTGACGCACTTAAGAGGCAAGGACGTGCATGATTGTTGTTGACACTAACGTACTCGCATATCTGTATTTACCCGGCGAATTCACCCCAGCCACAGAAGCACTACTGGAGCAGGACCCCAACTGGACCGCACCGATTCTTTGGCGCAGTGAATTCCGGAACATACTGGCCGGCTACATGCGCCGGAAAAGCTTGACCTTTGATCAGGCACACATGCTGCAAAGCGAAGCAGAAAGTCTGTTGGCAGGATCTGAATACGAAGTGGATTCACTCAAAGTGCTAGAACTGGTGCGCGACAGTAACTGCTCAGCATATGATTGTGAGTTCATCGCGCTGGCCCAAACGCTTCAAACTAAGCTCGTGACAATGGACGCTAAGCTATTAAAGGCCTTTCCCAAAGTGGCCGTGCAACTTGGGGGCTAACGTTCGCCATGAGCAGACCAACGACCCCGGCTCATTTCAACGCGGGGGATTTGAGTTCCTGGATGAGGCTGAAGAGAACGTCGACGTCTATGGGTTTGGGCACGAGCGCCAGGTAGCCGACCGCTAGGGCGCGCTCACGATCTTCTTCACTCGCGTAGCCTGAGACGGCGATGGCGGGGACTTCACTAAGCCCCGGAAGAAGTCGCAATTGCTCGAGGAGTTGATAACCGTCGGTATCGGGCATTCCAATATCGGAAACAATAATGTTCGGACGCTTCATCACCGCACTTTGCAACGCCTCGACCGCCGACGATGCCGTGGCGACATTAGCGCCCTCACGACTAA
The DNA here is from genome assembly GCA_046730815.1 of Acidobacteriota bacterium. Lineage (GTDB taxonomy): Bacteria > Acidobacteriota > Blastocatellia > Pyrinomonadales > Pyrinomonadaceae > PSRF01. The sequence continues at coordinate 3,935 of JBKPJS010000492.1, read as the reverse complement.
AGATCATGCTGAGCAGAGTGAGCGTATCTGCCGAATCTTCAACAATCAAAACATCGAGACCCTGCAACGAGTGGACCTTTTGATCCACCGTTTCAGAAACAGCCTTCGCGCTCGGCGCCAATTCCATTCGCAGGGTGAAATGCGATCCTTGTCCAGTGCCTTCTGAGTGAGCTTCGAGTTTGCCGCTGTGCATCTTTGTCAGCGCGTCAGCAATCGCGAGTCCGAGTCCTAAACCACCGTGGCGCCTTGAAGTTGAGCCATCCGCCTGACGAAAACGATCGAACACGTGCGGAAGAAACTCAGGTTCGATCCCAACGCCGGTGTCAACAACTTCCAAATGCGCGTGTGTTCCATTCAATCCGGTCGTCACCCTCACCTTGCCACCCGGATCGGTAAACTTGATCGCGTTGGAGACAAGGTTCCAGGCAATCTGCTGCAAGCGCACTGGTTCGCCCATCACTACCAAACTCGTGGGCCACAATGACAGCGCCAGATCAATGTTGCGGGCAGCAGCAGAGCCGCGAACGGTATCCACAGCGGCCTTAACTACGACGTTGAGATCGGTAGGCTTGGGCTCGAAATGCAGTTTTCCGGTTGCGATTCGCGAAGTATCCAGCAGATCATCAATCAGACGTGATTGCAGCCACGCGTTGCGCTCGATGGCGTCGAGTGCCTGCGCCACACTCTTCTCATCGAGAGTTCCGCTGCGCAGCAATTTGATCCAACCGACCACCGGCGTTAAAGGCGTGCGCAGCTCGTGAGAAAGCGTAGCAAGGAAAACGTCCTTTGCACGGTTAGCTTCAGCCAGTTCCCCATTGAGTCGTTTCAACTCAGCAGTCCGTTCCTCGATTCTGCGCTCCAGATCAAGATTCAACTCCTGCAAATCCATGCGGGCTTTCTGTTCGGCCAGCATTAGCCGACGGTGCTCGACGCCCCGGCGAATCGTGTGCTTCATGCTCTCGATGTCGCAGGGTTTGATGAGGTAATCGTAAGCGCCTTCCTGCAATGCAGCGATCGCAGATTCAACCGACGCGAATCCAGTTAGCACAACTGAAATCGTCAGCGGTGCGTGCTGACGGATCTGGTTCAGCACGGAAAGACCATCGCCTCCTTCCATGTGCAAGTCGGTGAGCACCAGATCGTAGTCAACGTCGTGCAACAGCGCTATCGCCTCGTCGCCACTCGACGCTGTATCGACGACATAACCTTCGTTCTCAAAGATCGCGGCGGTTGTGATGCGCAGGCTTTCTTCGTCGTCGACTACCAGCAGCCGCGCCTCATTCGACACGGAGACGAAAACATCCTGCGCCGAACCGTTTCCAGAATGATCTATTGATTGGCTCATTTGGCAGACAACTTAGATTCGCTTTCCTGATCTTCGAGATTGGGAGACTCAACCTGGAGCACGATGCTGAATACGGTGCCCCGGCCCAACTCGCTGCTCACTTCGATACGGCCACCGTGCTGCCGCACAATGTCCTGTGTTACCCACAACCCAAGGCCCGTTCCCTTCTTGCCGGTGGAAAAAAACGGATCGAAGATGCGATTGATGTCGTCCTCGGCGATACCCACTCCGCTATCGCTGAGTTGGATGACGATCGACGGTTGCAAGGCTTGTTCGTAACGAGCCGTCGAAATCACTATTTCGCCGTCGCCTTCAATCGCCTGCTGCGCGTTGATGATCAAATTCAAAAAGACCTGGCGCAACTGATCGGCGCGTGCTCTGATCTTCGGCAACGAATCGTCGAATGATTTCGTGATGCGAATGCGCAGTTGGCGCATCTTCTTTTCCAGGAGGACCACCGTCTCTTCGAGTAGTTGGTTTACATCGACCCAGTCAACTTCACCGGGCCGGCGCGCAAACCCAAGCATCTGGCGGATGATATGTGAAACTCTTTCAGTCTCCTTCCTGGCGATCTCGAGAAAGCGCGTATTCTTGCTGTCGGCCTCAAAAGTCGTTTGCATCAGGTACAGCGCGTTCTTGATCGCCTCGAGAGGATTGTTGACTTCATGAGCAATGGACGCGGCAAGCCGCCCAACCGCAGCCAGTTTCTCCGATTCAAACAACTGTTGTTCGACGCGGCGCCGCTCGAGCTCGCGAATCTCAGTTAGATCGTGAAGGATAGATACGACCGCAGTGACCTGGCCCGTCGCATCCAAAACTTCGCGCGCCGTTATCTCCATCGGCAACGACCGGGCGTCTTCAGGATCGATCAATTCGATCTCAGCTTGCCTGCCTGTTTCGGATGCTGAGGCAAGTCCTGATATAAACGAGGTGAGTTTGACGGCATTAGTCCGAACGGCAGCCGCAGCCAGCGATCTGAACGACGCATTCTCCTGAAACAACAGCTCCGCGCGCCGGTTGAATAAGATGAAATTGCCGGCTGAGTCGCAAACGACGATTGGATGGCCCACGTTTTCGATGATCAGATCCAATCGATCGCGTTCACGACGTGACTCAGACTCAGCCTCTTGCAGCTTGACGAAGTTTCGCGCCAACTCCTCATTGGCCTCACGCAGATCAGTTACATCGCGAAAGATCGATACTAGTCCGAGCGGCTCACCCCGTGCATTTGCCGCAGGCGTCGAGATCACCTCGAAGTGGATATCGGAACCTTCGATCGGGTCAACTAAGGTGATGTCTCTTTGAATAACTTCTGATGAAGAAACCGTGGCGCTCGAAAGATAAGCAGAGAAAAGCAGGTCGTTCATCTTCAGCGCGCGCCGCTTTCCTTCTCCCGCATTGGCAGAGCCGCTAAACAGTTCTTCCGCGCGACGGTTTTGCAGCAGTATTTCGTTGTCGAGGTCGGTAAGGACGATCGGATCGGCAACTGACTTCATGATCGACTCGATCCACTGTCGCTCTCGTTGCAGTTTGGTGACGGTGTTGACGAGTCGTTCCTGATGAATTGCGAGGGACGCGATAATGCCAACCTTGTCGGCGAATCGCTTGAGCAGGGTCAAGGAAACCGGATCGATGCTGTTCTCGGTCGCGCCGATATAGAGGACACCGAGTCGTGAGCCTTGATCGAAGGTCCAATAATGACCGGGAAACCCTGAACCGGCGCCTGCATCGCTGCGCCGGGACCTGGTGGAAATCTCGGAGATCCCGAATAGTGGCAGCGCCAGCACGTCCTGCTGCCAGCACATTTTATCGAAGAGAGTTCGTGATGCTTCGTCCTGCATTGAGACCCACAGCGGAGCAGCGTCATGGATCACGCGCACGCAGGCAGCGCTCGAGTCTAAAGGCATTTCCACGCGCGCGCTGGCGTCGCCATTGAAACCTACTGCGGCGCGAACTCGCAGCTCCGCATCTCGTTCGTTAATGATCGCGATTGCGGCTTGTCGATGCCCAAAGATACTTGCGATTCCTTCGAGGGCCAGTTGTAGTCGCTCATTCAGCTTGGGTGTGGCAAGCATCTGAGTCGTCGTTTCGACAAAGATATCGTACTGGCGCAGGTAGGGGCTAACCCGCTCTGATTCCGGAATGGAGGGCTGGTTTCGAACCGCTAATTCTGCGGGGACTTCTCCCATAATCTATATTCGGTATTGCCGATTGCCAATTGCCGATTGCCAATTTAAAGAGCGGTCACCAGTTTCTTCAAATCGCAATTGGCAATGCAAAGCTTCACTTCTTTTCAACTTCGACTGTTGTCACACGTCGCCGCACTTCGGTTTCCACGGGTTCCGTTCCAGGCGTAAGAACTGGTCGTGAAACTGCCGGGGTCAATCCTACTGCTTCAGCGTACTTCAGATAGGTATCGATGGAAGCAACTACCACACGCGCTTCGATCGTAATCAAGTCAATACCGACCAGAGAGATTCTCACCCACGCATCGATTACGATGCCCTTATCGAGCACACGATCGAGGACGTCAATTAAACTAGTACCGCCTGGTGCTCTTTCGACAGCCATTTGCTTCGGTTCCTTTTTT
>JBKPJS010000491.1:0-11343 GCA_046730815.1 Acidobacteriota bacterium | reverse complement strand
CGATCTGCCCGAATTCGGCGACAGGCGGGCGGCCACGGAGGGCCGCCCCTACAATGGCAAGCTCAGTTTGTGGGTGCCGATGAATATTCGCCGCGAATCGATGACGGGTTTTGGCAATGGCACAAGTCGAATTCGTCTTTACGCGCGATATGACACTGGCACTTCACTCATTGAGAAGTGTCGCGAGGTCCGTCGTCAGCTTTCATGGACCAGCAAACATGGTGAATGGCTCGTGCCTGACATCTCGTGGTTAACGCGGTTGCCTCGTTCGATAACCCGCCCTCTCCTGCGCGGCTATCTCAACCTGCCCTCAGTTGATATGGCGACCGGCGTGTTCTCGCACGCGAGTAGCTGGATGGCCAATGCCGGCGAAGCATTCAAACACGTCGAGAAGATCGAGTGTGTTGGTCTACTGCATCCGCGACAAAGTCTCGCGATCAACGCAGCAACGCATTGCGGCCAGACATGGTTGACCTTCACTTACGATCGACAGTTGTTCACCGTCGACGACGTCCGGCAGCTCACAGAAATGTACGAGCAACAAATCGCCTTAGCGCAGCGGGAGTTGTTATGACCGGACCCATCAACGACTGTGTGCGGAGCATCATCGCTGGGGCGATCACAATCCTTGGTCTGCTATTGAGTGGTTTGCAGCGGTTTCAAATGCTTGGTTTCAGCCTAAATCAAAAGTGGCTCAAGCGAAAGTACGGCATTACTCGTGACACACCTGTTTTGCCTTATGATCCAACACTCGTGCAGTCGCGGAAAGACGTTCGGTTTGCCCAAACTTCAGGCTCGACCGGTGAACCGAAGCGAATTCCTTACACAAAGCGCCGTTTGCTCGGACTTAAGCTGACGTTCAGCGACATGTTCGCCCGCGCTTGCTACGCGTTCAAAATCAAACGCACTTGTCTCTACGTTTTTAGCTCCTTCGAAACAGACGAATCACTCACCTCTTTGCTGCTTGATGAAAGTCGCCTCCCGAATTACTTATCCACGCTTCAAGCGCCCTATCGAGTTCAACACCATCCGGCGATTAGAGCGCTCGTTTCAAAATACGGTGCGGCTGCGGTCCGTTTGTGGATCCTCACCATCTCAAACCCGGGCGTGCTTTACAGCACGAATCCGTCGACGATCTCGACCTTTCTCGACGAAGTCGCGAGCAATTGGCGCCAGAGCTCAAAACTAATCAGAGACTGGTGCGAACGCCGCACTTTCGAACCGGACGTTCACAAGATTGCGCGAAGACTTCAATCGCGTGGTTGTGAGCAGCGGTTGAAGCGCATCGCAACGAGCGCTCTGCCTCTTCCGTTGTCTGCATGTACGCCAGCCGTGGAAGCTTACATCTGTTGGACCGGCGGCTACGTCAAACCATTTCTAGATCGACTTGTCGCACACCTGCCGCCGCCACGTTACAGGTTGATTCCGATGTATTCGATGTCTACTGAGACGATTGAAACGCTACCTTATTTCCGAGATGAAGACGTCGCATTTCTTCCACTAGCCTCGGGCGTACTCTACGAATTCAGCGACGATTCAGATCACTTGTTAGACGCGCAGCAGCTCGAGCCCGGAGAATTCTATGCGATGGTCGTCAGCGATGCTTATGGGCTGCGGCGTTATCAAACCGGCGATCTATTCCTTTGCATAAGAAAGGTACAGGGACTACCAGACCTCGTCTTCGTGCGTCGTCGCGCGCTCGAATATTCCTTCACCGGCGAGAAGCTGACTGCGGAACAACTCAGTGCGGTCTTTGAGCAACTGCGCGAGATGTATCCGGCATTGGTTGCGGATACATTTCTAACCTGCGTGCCGTCGGCATCGACCCATGCACTTCCTCATTACAACGTGCTGCTTATCGGCGATCAGCGTCTTCAAAGTTCTCACGAGCTGTTGGCGGGTCGCTGTGATGAGCTGCTGAGTGAAATCAACTGCGAATACAACAGCAAGCGAGCCAGTGGCAGGCTGGGACCAATCAGGGTTATGACCCTCGGAACCGAAGAGTTTGTGGCAAGATTCGCTGAGAAGGGCCAATGGGAGTCGCAGTTCAAATTCCTCCCGCTATACATCTCGCGCAAAGGCGCAAAGGCGCAAAGAAATCTTGAGGAACGCGGTAGCGCTTTGCGCCTTTGCGCGAGATCCTCCCCGTCTTGAGCGCGTACTCCTGACTTCGCGGGTGTCCCATAAAAATACGGGACCACGCGCCACATCATAGAGTTTAGCCACGCAAAAAGCTCTGGCTTGCCGCTTGCTCAACTCCACCACAAACCATTGCTTCGGCGGAGCGAACGATTCAAGGGAGGAGTCATGAAAGACGAACAAGTGCGGGAACTCCTGTATCAGGCACTCGAAACTGAAATCGGGGGCGTTCAGGTTTACACAACGGCACTACGCTGTGCTGAAAACGAAGACTTGAAGAAAGAATGGGAAGAGTATTTAGAGCAGACAAAAAACCACGTGACCATCGTCGAAGACGTATTGACGAAACTGGACCTGGATCCGAATGAGGAAACACCGGGCCGGAAAGTAGTCCGCACGATCGGCGAAGCTCTGGTGGAATCCATGGAATTGGCGTTGGCTGAAGGCGAACCGGGTGCGGCGCAACTAGCGGCTACCGAGGCCGTTGTCTTAGCCGAAACCAAGGACCACCACAATTGGCACCTGATCGGAGAAGTGTCGAAGGAAGTTAAAGGCGAAGTGGCCAAGCTCCTTAAAGAGGCGTACGACGAGGTCGAAGACGAAGAGGACGAGCACCTCTATCACACGAAAGGATGGTCGCGCGAACTCTGGATCGAGTCACTCGGCATGAAGGCTGTGCTGCCACCACCTGAGGAAGTGAAAGACGTAGATACTGCCATTGGCGCCGCGCGTGCTGAAAAAGCGCGAACAAAGATGGCTTCAAAGTAATTGTCGGCGGGTCGAATCGAGGTTAACTCTCGATTGGGGGCAACGAATAGAGGCGAGTAAGTTGTACCACTCGCCTCTTTTTCGTTTGGTAGCCACAAAGAAGCACAAGAAGCACAAATTGGCTCCGCTGATTTTGCGCGTTTGTGCTTTCTTCTGGTGGTCCTTCCTACAGGTGGCATCCAATTCGTGTTATTTTTTGGAACTCACGGCGAACTTGTAAGTGTCAGTGCTAACAATCCTGCTCTCCCGCTGGAGTTTCCCATGTATCTGCGAACAATTCTTTTCTCGACATTTGTGTTGTTGTGCTGCGGCTCCGCTATGGCCCAGAGGCCGGGGCCGGAGTTTTGGCGCAAGGTAAGTTGCGACCCGCTGGAGCCCAGAACGAAACTCGAAGCGCTCGACGACAGGCACAGTACGGTCATAATTAAAGGCTTTACGCGGATCACAACGGTTGAAGTGCGTGGCATACGGATCGATGCCGTGGAGATGCACGAGCTGGGAAAGGTGGGTCGCGCTAAAGGGATCGTGGTCGTGCTGATAGAAGGAAGCGAGCGACCAAACGAGAATCGCGCTTTCATCGATTATGAAGAGATTGATTCGTTACTGAACGCGATCGACACTGTGGCGCGCGTAGATGAAACTGCGACGAAGCTAGCCGGCTTTGAGGCGAAGTATAAGACTCTTGGCGATCTGGAGATTGGCGTCTTCCGGCAAACCAGCAGGGGAACGGCAGTGATCATGACCACGGGCATCTGCGATCTTGCAAGGGCGACGTTAACGCTCGACGACCTCGCTAAAGTGAGGGCAATGATCGCAGAGGCAAAGGCACGACTCGATGAGATCCGGTAGGAGGCGCAGATTCACGCGGATGAACGCGGATCGATCCGCGTGAATCTGCGGCTTTAATCGACTACGCGTACACGCACCTCAGCACCATTCGTGCGAATCTCCGGAACGTACATCGCATGGCCCAACACCGGTAACGCGTGAAATGCTCCCGGCGCCTCTGCCCTCATCTCGTAACTAAGCTGCCAAACACCCTGCGGCAGGTGATCGATGAACAACGCAACTTTCCGATCACGCAGCTCCTGATAGACCCAACGCATGCGGTTCGTAAAACCACCGTCTGACTTTAGCTCCCGAATGTAGAGACTCTCGCCACTGCGAATCTGCACCGCTTCAAGTCCCGCGGGCTTGAGGTCTTCGAAAAGCAAATACTCGTAGTTGTTCTTCGCTTCAACCGTCAACACGACTTCAACACGATCCCCGCTCTTCACCGCCTCTCCATCGTTGAACGGAACTCTTTCAGACACTATCCCCTTCAACAGCGTCGGATGATTTACGAGTTTAAAATACTGGCGCTTCACGAAGATCTCGTTCCCGGCCGGCTTCAACGGCTCTTCCAAACTGAAGAACTCCGCTGCTGCTGAAAAGTAAAGCGGGCCATTGCCATTGTTTCGCACGATGCTGATCTCATTCTGTCCATCGCGAATCAGTTCACGTGAAATGGCGAATTTGCTTGGAGCGCTGAGCGCATCGTCAGCGGTGATTTGTTTGCTGGTAACCGGAGTTCCATTCACCAGCAACTGATAACCGACTGCTGGTTGAACTTCCCCACTGACTCGCAAATAGTCGTTCAGCGTGAGGACAACGATTGCGGTATCGCGGGTGTTGCTCCATTGCGCGCCGCGACGGTTCTTGATTAACCAGTTAGTGACCGGCTCAATGAGCTTGTTCTTTGGATCGATTGCAAGCAGAGCGCGTAACGCAAACGACGTGGCTTCGACACCGCCGTCAGACCAACGCCAGTAAACTCCATCCTCGCCCCAATGCGCGGTTCCCATCACGGATGAATCTGAGACTTGCGCGCCACGCTGCACGATTGAAGTGTCGGGCTGCGAATCGGTCTTAACGCCGTTCTCAAGGTTTGCGATGAGCGTCTTCGCTCGATCCTGGTAGCCATAGTTGTGAGCGGCCAGAGCCAGCAGTGCCCGCGTGTAAGCGTTCAACTTATCGCGGTTGTCCCAAAGATTAGCGAAGGCCGTCGCCTGGAACTTGCTCACTTCGGGCTGCTTGCGCATCGCGTGATAGACCGCCAGCGAGTGAAGCATCCATGCTTGCGCGTCATAACTGGTTTCCTCTTCGACTAACTCTTTGTCCAGATAGGCCGCCGCACGCTCGATCGCTTCCGACTTCACGTCAATCCCTGCCTGGCGCGCGAGACTCATGCCCCAAACGACGTAAGCCGTCATGAAGTGATCGCTCTCGCCTTCTTTCCACCAGCCCCAACCGCCGTCGGCATGTTGAAAATCGTAGAGTCGATCAAGGCTCTGTTTTGTGATGGCTTCGAGCTCTTTCAGATCCCTCTGGCCTTTTGGATGAGTTGCCGAAGCACTCGCCTCTTCGATGCCGCCAAAGATCTTGTGCATTGCCGTTTCGGGCTTCAAACCAAGATCCTTGAGCGTCTTCGCAGTGATGACTGCTGGTAGAAACCGGCTCATCGTCTGTTCAGTACAGCCATACGGGTAGTCGATCAAATACGGCAGCGCGTCGAGCATAGTCGTCGCCATGCTGGGCGCGATCTGAACTGTGAGCGTTGTCGAGTCGGTGCGGCGTTCTTTGGGAATGTCGAGTTTGACGGAGATACTATCGCCACGCACCTTGCCTGATTTCGAAATGAATTTCTCGATCCCGTGCTCGAAGACTGTGAACGTCTTTTCCATGGCGTCGGCATACTTGCTTCCACGCGCCTCGACTTTCAGTTTCGCCTGGCTCGCATGGTTGACTGCCACAAACCAATCGACTCTTGTTTTGCTGTTTGCCTTCACTTCAACCGGCGACTGCTCACCTTTTACAGTGAGGCCTTCGGCATTCAGTGCCGGCGCAACACTCATTGCCTGGTCCGTGTTGTTGTTGATAACCGCAGACACTGTTACCTGATCGCCAACGACAAAGAAGCGAGGCGCTTGCAAGCGAACGATGAGCGGTTGCCTCGTCCTGGTTGACGAGTTGCCAATACCGAATTGATTGCCGGCCGTCGCGACGCGCGCTGTCGCGGTCCACGTCGTCAACGAGTCCGGGTACTTAACCTTTACAGTTGCGGTACCGTCAGCGTCTGTCTTCACATCGGGCAACCACAGGATCGTGGAGCGGAAGTCGCTTCGCACTTGAACCGCAGGCTCCTGCGCTGGAGCGTTCTGCAGAGTTCCTGAAGGACGCAGCTCAAAATCCTTCGGGCTGCGAGCTAACGGCGCCAGTTCACTTACCTGCTTGTACGCGGATATGCCGTCTACAGCTACCGACTCCGAAACAGCGTCCGCACGACGACCAGCACTGCCACCGAGGAAATAGACCCCTCTCTCGTTACGAAATGCTCCTACTTCATCATCCTCTTTGGCTCTGGCGTCTTTAAGATCGCGTAACTGACGCTCTTCATCTTCAACGAGCCGTGCATAGCTTTTTTGATTCAGTGTGCTTTGTGTCTGCACTGTGTGCGCGCGTTTGCGTCCGTAATAAAACTGCCGTGGATCACCGGCGTAGTCCTGCTGAATGTATTTGACCGATTCATCGACCAGTCCCAAAGCAATCTCCGCTGCAACGGGACGACCGTTAGCATCTTTCGCGGCGATCGCCAGCGTGCCTTCTTCTCGCGGCTGGTACTGTTCGCGATCAGCATTAACGGCAACGGAAAGAAACCGTTCGATTGGCGGCACTACGACTTGCTTTGTGTCTATGAACGCACCGGCATTGCTGATCATTAGCGCGCTGAGATAGACGTTCGGTACGTGCTTCTCTTCGATGGGAAGCTCGATCAGTTTTGTGGTTCCCGTCACATGGACCAGCTTGTAGCTGAACAAGTCTTCGCCCTCGACACTGAAGAGTACGTAACGATCACTCACCGGAACATTGATCATTACCGGCGCCGTTTGTCCGGCGCGGAACGTATCTTTATCGACGACGATCTCGAGTCCGGCATGGCGATAGCCTAAATCGGTTGTCGCATTCGTAGCGACAAACACGTAAGCTTCCGCTTTGATTGGCGGCAGCAATCGATCCCGCTTGACGTCAGCGCCCTGGCTGCTCTGCCACGCCACGCGGTAGTAGCCTTCGCGCTCAGGAGTGAAGTTGAGTTGGCCCACGCCTTCGCTGTCAGTCTTTACTGTTTGCGTGAGTATGTCGTCGTGTTGATAACCGCGAAACTTCAGTCGCCATGGACGCTGGCCCCGGGCAACTACCGGAGGAAATATGTCCGACTTCTGTAGCAACTGGCGCAGTTCTTCACCCTGCACTTCGCGGCCGCGCGGATCGATCCAAACTTCCCACCAGTAGTCACGCGTCACTTTCACGATCCCTTCCGTTTGGATCGGTTGCTCGTTCGCGTCCAGCGCCTTGATATCGACTGTAACTTTATCTTTGGGCCGGTAAATATTTTGTGCGGGACGCGGATAGACGTAGTAACGCTGGCGCGTGACTCGCACTTGATCGCTCGCGATGATTTCGCGGCGCGATGAATCGACGACGCGCGCTTCGATGCGAAACTCGAAATCCTGATTGTAGTTTTCGCGCGGCGTGTCGAACGTCAGTTTTGCTTTGCCGGTTGCGTCCGTCTTGATGGTTTCACGTTTTACGACGGTACCCTGGCCGCCATAGTAATTGCGGCGTTGGTTTTCGAAGTCGATGTAGTACCAGGGATAATCGCGGTGCGGAAACCAGTAGTGATAAAAAGGGTTCTGGTAAACGACGACCTCGACGGACGCAGTGCTGACTGGACCACCAAAGTAATAGTCCGCCTGAATCTCAACCTCGACTTTTTCGCCGACGCGAAAAGCTTTCTTCTTACCATCTTCCTCGGGCGTTTTCACCTCAACTTTGAATTCCGGCAGCTTGTATTCTTCGAGTCGAAAGAGTTTTGCATTGCCGATGTGTTGCGTTCGGCCCTGCTGCCAAAACTGAATGTTGTACTCGCCAAGTGGTAGCTGCTCGCCTAACTCGAGCGATCCCCAGGCGCTGCCAAAAGTATTCAGCGTTGCCTTGCCTTCGGTGACTTTCGTGCCGCGCGGATCGCTAATCTCATACTCGACAACCTGGTCCGCAGGCGTCGAATAAACTCCATTGCTCAAACGCCGCGCGATGAACTTCCACTGAAGAGTTTCTTTCGGACGATAGGCGGGTCGATCAGTGAACGCATAGATACGCCAACCTTCGTTCGCGGATCCGCCGTACGCATAGGCGGAAGCAAATGCCTGTCTATCGGCGCTCGCGCCGGTGGCGAACAAGTTGTGAGAATCGGGAGCACTCTTTAACACAAACCGAGCGAGTCCATCAGCGTCAGTTGTTTGGCGGACGCGGCGCCAGCGCAACTTGCCGTTCTGGTAGTAACTCTCCCACAGTGCGATGTTTGCATTCGCGATAGGCGCGCCCGTTAATGCATCTGCGAAAAACACGAGGGCCTGGTTGGTGGAAGACTTTAAGACCAGCGTTGCATCAGACACCAACACGACGTCGCGCGCTGAGAATGAACCGCTCCTGGCTTCGAGTAGATAAGCTCCAACGGGAAGCTTGCCTTCGATTCGAGTCTGTTCGTTGAAGGGCTTATGAGCTTCGCTCTCGTTGATGTTTTTCGTCCACGTCTTGACTGCTGCTCTAGCGGGCGTGGGAATTTTCTGAATCCAGGGACCGAAGTCACCTTCACCTTCGTCTTCGTCGCCGGGGCCAGTGAAGCGTACGTCGCGCGTGAGGTCGATTTTGTAAAGCGCAAAGTCTACGCGGCGGACATTGCGTGTGTTCAATCCAAACTGAAGTTCGGAACCGGGCAGAAAGATGTTGGACACTCCGATCGCGATCGACGGTTCGGTGATGTTCTTTATCTGCTGCTGCGCCTGGTCGTAATAACGAGTCTCGCCTTTAGTGAACTCTCTCGTGAGGCGGCGGTACAATTCCAGCGCTTTCACGTAATCGGGCAACTGCTGCAACTGCCCGTCCTCGAGCTGGCGCAGCGAGCCGTAATTGTTCATCCAGTCGGCATAGTAAAAAAGCGCATCGTCGTACCAGTCCGTTTGCTTGCCTGCCTTGAGTGCCTCTTCAAATTCATCAGGCACGTTTTGCCGTCGCTCCCAAGCGCCGCCGCCGGCGTAACGCAGGGTCATTGCGATGAGAAAGTTGACATGCGCGGTGTCATTTGCTGCGACGCTGATCTTCAAAGCGTTCTCCAGCACATCGAGCGGAATGTAATTGCCGTAATAAGTGTAGAAGTAGTACTCGTCGGCGCGAGGCGGGTGCGCAGCTCTGAAAACTATCTTGAGGTAGCGATCGCGAGCACGATCGAGCTCGCGCTGGCCGGCCCACCAATCGAGCGCTTGCTGGTAGTGAGGCCATGCGGCATTCCAGTTCATCTGGTTGCGGCGTGTCCAGAAAAGATCGCCGAGTGATTCGTGAGCTTCGGCCCATACGAGATCGTGATCGCTGTCGGCGGCGCGTATGAGCTCTTCGAGTTGCTTTTGGGCCTGATCGAATGGAGTCGTGTCGGAGGTTTGTGTTGCTGCCTCCGCGCGCCACGAAGTGTCTGCCAGGCGAAACTCGACCCAACGTGATTCGACCGGGTTTAGTTTGGTCTTATCAACTTTGGAATAGAGCTCGTGAGCACGGGCGTATGAGCCTTGCGCGTACTGCGTCTCTGCTTCGCTGCGCAGTTGCGAATAATCAGGTTGTTGGGCGACTGCGTTGAATACGAGGAGGATCAGGATGGAGATAGTGATAGTTTTCATAACGATGTCCCGGGCCTGGCAAGCGTGCCAGGCGATTGCGGATTGGGAGACCAGGTTGGCTCGGACCGCCAGCGAAACAAGGCGGAATGGAATGCGGTCATTAGACCGTACATTCACTCGCGCAGTTGCCTGCCGTTCCAAAACCTGTAATTGAACGATGAAGTTGGGGAGTCTTGCGTTAGGGGCTAAGCTTTAATGCCCGAGGGGTGCAGGAGAAATCGCCACGACGAAGCACAAAAAGCACAAAAGTCAGCGGGAACCATTTTGTGCGTTTTGTGATTCTTTGTGGCTGGAGTTTGACAGCAGATACACGGCGAAGGAGGCGAGCCAGTGTTCACCGGCGTAGTCTCCGCTGGCAACGTGGGCGAGGGCGGCAGAGGCGTGTTTATCTGCTGAAACTGATAGGACCTTCCGGGCCGGGTCGTTCGCGGGCAAGGCAGCAGCGATGCTTCGCATGCACCACGCGCGACTGAGATTCAAGCCATCGAGATGAACCAGCTTCGGATCCGTTCGATCGGTAACGATCGCCGGCTGTAACAATGCCGTCGGACCACCTTTCGAAACTCCCGGCAGAAAGTGGTGAAACCACGTCGCAAACTCCTGCGGTTTCATGACACGGCGCATCAAGTCAGCTTCCATCAACGCCGCCGAGAAGAAATCTTCACCGCCCGGCTCCCACGCACCGGGGTAATCAGTGTCCTTCGCAAAGTAAGTGCGACTACGCTCATTCAACAACGCTTCCAGTTCGCGATCGCCGACGGCTTTCGCATAGTCGAGGGCAAACGCGAGTCCAAATGCTGTGTTCGGATGCACGCCGGTACGAATCGGATACGTCTGCTTCGGGAGGAAGGTGCGGTACGACTTCGCCAGTACCTCGGCCAGCGGCTGGAGATTTTCGGACCACTTCTTCCCATCAGGGTCGTTCCACGAATGCAGTTCCTCAGCAAGTTTCAAAGCCCATGCCCAGCCGTAAGTACGCTCAAACGACTGCCGGTTCGGCTGCTTCATGTATACAACTTCGGCTTGAATGTTTTCCGCAGTGAGATTTGCGTTGAGCGCCTGGCGTATTTCCGCTGACTCGGGCAGATTGGGAAATGACTTCAATAACCGGACCAACATCCAGTGTCCATGCACGGACGAGTGCCAGTCGTAACAACCGTAGAAAGCCGGATGCAGCGACTTGGGACTCTGAACCTCGCTCGCGTTGTTGATAACGTGTTCAGGCTTGTTTGGAAACTCTCGAGCCACACACTTCAACGCGAGTGCAACAAAGTGTGAAGCCTGTTTCTCGGTAAGATTCATTTGACCACTGGCAATTGTTGGCAATAGCAGGATATTGACCACGACGACACCAAGACGCAAAAGAAGTTTGTGTCTTCGAGCCATCGTGATTAAGCCTTTCATAAATTGAACTCAATAGCGGTGCGAGGGTCTGCCGATGTGTATGTGTGGGCCGGTGGCCGTGCCAGGAATGGCCGAGCGAAACGCCAAATAAGGAATTCCGTTCTTTTGCAGAAAGTTCAACAGCGCCTGCCCTTCCGGACCATCAGGATGAAGCTGAATGTCCATGGCGTTGCGGTGGTCCAGGCGCCACCGCTCGTGAATTGCTCCTTGTCCAAAGACGGCAATCGGCAGTTCTTTATGAAACGTGTCTGAGAAAAATCTCTGAATC
>JBKPJS010000490.1:0-9156 GCA_046730815.1 Acidobacteriota bacterium | reverse complement strand
CACACGATCTCGGAGTCGTAGCCGAAGTCGCCGATCGCGTCGCAGTGATGTACACTGGACGTATAGTTGAAGAGTCACCCGTCGAGGAGTTGTTTGCGCGGCCTAAGCATCCTTACACGGAAGGTTTGTTGCGCTCTGTTCCAAAACTCACGAGTACGCAGGTAATTCAAAAGGAACGGCTGGAAACGATCGAAGGTGTCGTGCCGAAACCGACTGACTTGCCGCCCGGTTGTCACTTCGCACCGCGTTGTCCACATCGCATGCCGCGTTGCACCGAAGGATATATTCCGCTTTACAAACTCGACAACAGCGTCCAGGTACGTTGCGTACTTTACGATCTCGCTGCTGCGGTAGCGGCGGACCACGAAGGAGCTCATGAGCGCCCACGTTGAAACAAACGACCAGCCTCAGCCACCCCTGCCGGTACTGAGTGACACGCTCGTCAGCGTGCGCGGTCTCGTCAAACACTTTCCAGTTGAAGGCTCAGACGACGTTGTGCGCGCCGTCGATGGTGTGTCGTTTGAAATCTTTGCAGGTGAGACGTTAGGTCTGGTTGGCGAATCAGGCTGCGGCAAATCTACGGTCGGACGCTGCCTGCTGCGTTTGATCGAACCTACTGCCGGACAAATTTATTTTCAGGGACGAGACATACTCTCGCTCAACAAGAAAGAGCTGCGCGAGATCCGGCGGGAGATGCAGATCATTTTTCAGGACCCTTATGCGTCGCTGAATCCGCGTATGAAGATTGGCGATATAGTTGCCGAACCGCTCGTGATTCATAATCAGGGCACGAAGAGCGAGCGTCGCGATCGCGTCGCGGCACTTTTGCGACGTGTTGGTCTTGATCCCGATTACATGAATCGCTACGCGCACGAATTCTCGGGCGGCCAACGCCAGCGCATTGGCGTGGCGCGAAGTCTGGCGCTCAATCCAAAACTGATTGTTGCCGATGAACCTGTTTCAGCTCTCGACGTGTCAGTGCAGGCGCAGGTGGTCAATCTCTTACAGGAGCTTCAGGAAGAGTTCAAATTAACTTACTTGTTCATCTCTCACGGGCTGGCGGTGGTGGAACACATCTCCACGCGCGTCGCGGTGATGTACCTCGGACGAATTGTGGAGATAGCCGGCGCCGCGGAGTTGTATGCGCAACCGCTCCATCCTTACACGCAGGCTTTGCTGTCTGCCATTCCAGTCCCCGATCCGAAGCAGAAGCGGAAGCGAATCATTCTCCAGGGCGACGTGCCGACGCCGATTAATCCTCCGTCAGGTTGCCGCTTCCGGACGCGTTGCCCGATTGCCATCGAAGAGTGTGCGCACATCGATCCGGAGTTGCGCGAGGTGTCACCGGGCCACCACGTTGCGTGCATTCGTGTTCCAGGTTGGGGCCACAAAGAAGCACAAGAGGCACAAGCTGGATCCTGATCTGTTATGTGCTTTCTGTGCCTTTTTGTGGCCCAGCCGTGAAACCTTGACTGGACCTATGCCGTATCAAGCCGTTGCACAAACTTTTCCCAGGAGACTAAACGCATGAGTGCTCCAACTGAGCAAAGCTTCGAGGCCCCACCACCGCCGCCAACGCCCGAATCCGCGCCGCGCGCACCGCGACCCACCAAACTACGGCCTGTTGCTATCGGGTTATTTGTTCTTGGCCTCATTGTGCTTGTCGGAGGTATTGCGAAGTTTATTCCCGGAGGCATTGGCACCGGAGCCGCTGTCTGTTTCGCCGGCATTCTCTTGTTCGCACTGAGTTTTATTCCGCTGCCGGTGATTCCTGAGAAGGAGCAGCCACTTTCGTCAATGGAAAAGGTCGCAGGAGTTTTTTACGAGCCCACCCGTGTGTTCCGTAATCTGCGCGAACACCCACATTGGGCCGGAGCGTTCGCCATCATTGCCCTGCTCACTGCGATCTACTCGTTTTCATTTGTGCAAAGGATCACGCCGGAGCGAATCGTCGAGCACACAACTTCAAAGCTCGCGGAAATGGGGCCGCCCTTTGCGCCGCCCCCGGAGCGGTTGGAGGCGATGAAAGAGACTCAGTTGCAATCGCTGAAAAACCCGGTAGAACGCGTCGGTGCAGTTGTCAAATCATTCGTCGGCCTTCTCGTAGTCGGGACGATCATAGCGGGGCTGTCGCTACTGGGAATCTTGGCCTTCGGCGGAAGAATGAATTTCTGGCAGGCACTCGCCGTAACGTTTTATTCATTGCTGCCGGTCGTTGCTATCCAAAAACTTCTTGGCCTGGCGATACTCTACTTAAAAGCGCCGGAAGACTTACATCCGATTCTCAACCAGGAAACGACACTACAGGACAACCTCGGGATCTTGCTTTCGCCTGCCAATCATCCGGTACTGTTCGTGATGGCCAGCTTCATCGGCCTCACGTCTTTTTACGGACTCTGGTTGCGCGCGAAGGGATTGCACAATGGCGCCACGAAGGTCAGTAAAGGCGCAGCGTGGGGAGTCTCGATCACGTTGTGGGTGCTGTTACTGATCCTGGCCACGATCTTTACGGCCCTGTTCCCGGGCTTCATCTCTTAACCACGGATTTAACGGATTAAATACAGATCAATCTGATCTGTGTTTTTTTCCGTGTTCATCTGTGGCTCATTCGTAGCGAAGTGATTCGATAGGATCGAGGCGGGCTGCTTTCCATGCCGGCCAGAGTCCGAAGATTAGCCCGATCCCGACGCTGGCGATCAAACCACCGATGGGCGCCCAGAGCGGCACGTAAGATGGGAGCAGCAGACGCAGCAGCAGCGTCAGGCCCCAACCAATCGATAGGCCCACAATTCCGCCGAGACCGGTGAGCGTCGCGGCTTCAATCAGAAACTGCCACATGATGTCACTGCGTTTGGCCCCAATCGCTTTGCGCACGCCGATTTCGCGCGTTCGCTCAGTTACCGACACCAGCATGATGTTCATCACGCCGATTCCGCCCACCATCAGGCCAACCGAAGAGATGACCACCATCGCGATCGCCAGACCGCCGGTGATGGAACGGAAATTATCGAGAATGCTTTCCGAGGTTTCCATTCCGAAGTTGTCATCTGCGGCGAACGGCACCTGGCGGCGTACGCGCAGCAGGTCACGCACCTGGTCCTTCGCCTCTTCCATCAAGCCCGCACGGGCCACTGCGAGAATGTAGATATCGTCGGCGTTTGGCTTCAGTTTCTGGGCCACAGTGAACGGCACATAGATCACATTGTTCTGATCGTCGCTGCCGCCACCGATAAGAAACTGTTCACGCTTCTCGAGCATGCCGACAACACGAAACTCCTGCGTTCCAATCTTGATCGTTTGGCCCACTGGCGAGCCCAGTTTGAAGAAGTCGTCGGCGACTTTCGAGCCAACTACACAAACCTCCTGGTTCGTATCGTTTTCCGTTTGCGTAAAGAAGCGGCCCTCGGAGATTACCTGCGTCCCCGCTTTCTCAAACTCGGGCAGCGTGCCTTGCAGCGCGACTTGCGCCGACGTCTTGCCGCCACCTGAAACCATCAGCTTGCCGCCGAAGAAGTTGTTAGTGATATCGAGGAACGGCACTGATAGCTCGACCGCGGGTAACGACTGGAGCGCGATCGCATCGTCGTAGGTCAACTCCTTGCGCATCCTCTCTTCACGCGACATGCGTCCGATGTGAATGCCAGGATTGTATTTGCTGATGTAGATCGAACGAGTGCCAAACGACTCGACCTCGCGTTTCACTGACACGTCGATGCCGCTGATGATCGACGCGATCAGCATGACGGTGATGATGCCGATGACGACGCCAAAGACCGTCAGGAACGAGCGCAGCTTGTTGGCACGCAAGGTTGACAGAGCCATCATGAGGTTTTCGTAAATGTCGCTTCTTAGGATCTTCATTTTTTGTGCGACCTATTCTTAATCAGCTCTCAACGCTTCAATGGGATCCAATCTCGCCGCCTTCCACGCCGGAAATATTCCCGAAGCAACGCCGGCGCCGCCCGAGGCTCCCAGCGCTCCCAAAACCGCAAATATCGATAAGTAAGTCGGAAAGATCCACGCGGTTACAACCGCACCCACAATCCATGCGAGAAAAATTCCCACCGCGCCGCCGATGATTGCCAGTGTCACTGCTTCCACTAAAAATTGTTTCAAGATGTCCATCTGTCGCGCGCCCAGAGACTTTCTGATCCCAATCTCTTTTGTGCGTTCAGTGACAGACACCAGCATGATGTTCATGATGACGATTGCGCCGACGATCAGAGCGATGCCGGGCACGGCGATCGCGACGATAAAGATGGTCCCAAACAGTCGATCGCGCAGGCCGGTGATAGCGTCAGGAGTGACAATACCGAAGTTATCTTTTTCGCTTGGTCCAAGTTTACGTTTGACACGCATTAAGAAACGCGTTTCTTCAACAGCATCGTTGAAGCCTTCGTCGGTTTTCGAAGTAGCGACGAAGTAGAGCGAGCGCTGTCGAATCAATCCGCCGTAGTTAACCGAGTAGGTCTTCAAGGGAAGGATGACAAAAGTGTCTTGCGGAATGCCGAATACCGTCCCCCTCGCCACTTCGACGCCGATTACTCTATAGGGCAATCCGCGGATAGTGATTTCCTGGCCCACCGGATTTCCTGCGGGAAAGAGTTTGGTGGCTACGTCGGCGCCGATGTAAGCGACACGCGCTGCGTTTTCGTTCTCCGGTTCGGCGATAAAACGTCCTTCGGCGACGTCGCGATTTTCAATGTCCACGCAGTTGGCCGTAGCACCTGAAACGAACACGTCTTCCAGGAGTTCATCGCCGCGCTTAACTTCAGACGGAGTGCCTCTCGCCTTCGCGCCGATCTTGCCGATCAACGTAGTGCGCGCTTTCAGGTATTCATAATCTTCGAGCGTCAGTTCTTTGTTGCGCCGCTGGGCCGCGGCGATAGTGTCTGTGTCTTTGAAGTCTTCGAGTGGATTGAATCGTTGGACCGTAAATGATTTTGCGCCGATACCCGCGATCTTTTCGTCGACGTAGCGATTGAAGCCCTGGATGAGCGACACCACGACCACGAAAGCAGTGACGCCGACAATCATGCCGAGCAGCGTCAGGGCAGAGCGCAGCTTGTGCGCCCAGATCGCGGCGACCGCAAGTTTAAGTGTTTCGATAAATTTCACGTCGAACCATTTACAGGATTTACAAGATTCTACAGGATTATCATGATTAATCCTGTAAATCTTGTAAATCTGTGAAGCCTTATTCCCAGCGGAGCGCGTCGATGGGATTCAAGCGCGCGGCTTTCCACGCGGGCCAGAGGCCGAAGATTATTCCTACTGCCGCAGAGATCCCGACTCCCACGGCGATGGCCCATAAAGGCACATACGCCGGCAGCGGCGAGTATCTGTTCATCAGCAGACTCGCAATCTCACCGACAGCCAATCCCGCGAAGCCGCCGATTGCCGTCAACACAACCGCCTCGATCAAAAACTGTGAAAGGATATTTAATTTAGTCGCGCCGACAGCCTTGCGTACTCCGATCTCCTTCGTGCGTTCGGTAACCGAGACCAGCATGATATTCATCACGCCGATCCCTCCAATCATCAGTGCTACAAACGAAATCGAGGTCAGCACGAGCGCAGTGGCTCCGGTAAGCTGGTTGTAAACGTCCAACAATGAATCCTGTGACGAGATCCCAAAATTGTTCTTCTCGGCAGGAGCAAGGCGACGCCTGCGCCGAAGAATGTCCGTAATCTCATCGATTGCGGATTTCACAAACGCGCGCGAGCGCGGGCGAACGATGATAAAGAACACGACTTCCGGAAAAGGACGGTCGGGATAGTATTTGTCGAATGTCGTAATGGGAATGAAAATGGAGTTATCTCGCGACTGCCCAAAGAAATTGCCGAGCGGCTCCATCACGCCGATGATGCGAAACGGGTTGCCGTTGATCCGCACTTCCTTGTCGACCGCATCTTCGTATGGAAAGAGCGCTTGCTTAACGTCGACGCCGATAATCACGACGTTAGATCGGTCCTGCATGTCAATGTCGTTTACGAAACGGCCACTGGCAGCGTACTGCGAATGCACAAACTCGTAATACGGCGTGACGCCAAAAAGAATCGGCGTGTCGGTCTGCTTGTCCTGGTATCTGACGGTGGCTGCTAACATGCGGTGGATAGGCGAGACACCGACGATCGAGGGAGCCTCAGTACGCAGCGCCTCAGCGTCGTCCATCGTGAGGTCTTTGCGGTGAATCTCCTCTGGACCAGGCGGGCGTCCGAAGCTCGGTTCAAACTTTGCGATGAAGATCGTGTTTGACCCGAGCGACTCGATCTGATCCGCGAAAGCTTTGTTGAGTCCTTGAATAATCGAGACCATGAAGATAACGGTGACGACGCCCACACTGACGCCGAGGATTGTCAACGCCGAGCGCAGCTTGTTCGCGCGCAAGGTGTCGAACGCCATGAGCGCGGATTCTTTGATGTCGTCTAATCGCATCTTTTTAACTTGCCGATTGCCAATTTGCCAATTTCTGAAAAGTGACTGAGATGCCCGAAATTGCTTTCAAATTGGCAATCGGCAATTGGCAATCGGCAATTACTCAGCGCGGAGCGCTTCAATCGGATCCAACTTCGCTGCCCGCCATGCCGGCCACAATCCACTCACAATTCCCACTACTGACGAAACTCCAACCCCTAATACTGCCGAGGCCACGCTGATCAGCAACGGAAACCCGATCAGCGCCGAGATTATGTAAGCCAATCCAAATCCTGTTCCCACTCCGAGCGCGCCGCCAATCGCAGTCACGGTCACGGCCTCAATCAGGAACTGCGTCAGAATATCTTTACGACGCGCGCCAATTGCTTTGCGAATTCCGATTTCTTTGGTCCGTTCCGTAACTGAGACCAGCATGATGTTCATCACTACAATGCCACCGACCACGAGTGAGATCGCCGCGACTCCGATCGTGACGATGTAAATGTTCGACGTTGCCGAGCCGTAAAGATTCAAAAACACGTCCTGCGTTTCCAGCGCGAAGCCCTCGTCTTCATCAGTTGCGTGACCGCGGCGATTACGCATGACCGTTCTTACCTGGTCCTCAGCCACTTCAAGCTGCTCGGCCGCCGGCACTTGAATAAACACAACGAGGGAGCGCCTGCCGCCATACGCCTTTTGGTAAGTCGAATAAGGAATGTAGACCACGTTATCGCGCGAGAAGCCGAAGATGGAACCTAAAGGTTCGAGCACGCCGAGAATGAGATATGGTCTCCCATCGATCCGGATCTCCTGGCCCACAACTCTGTCGGCAGGTGCGTCGCCAAACAGGTTCTTCAGCATGTCAGTGCCAACTACGCAGATGTCGCGACCCGATGCTCCTTCGCTCTCGGTCCAGATCCGTCCCACGTCGATCGTCACTCCGTCGATATCAAACATCGTGATCGGATCGACGCCGCGTACCCGAACGTTCTCCGCTTTTTGATCCGCGTACTTCA
Organism: Acidobacteriota bacterium; assembly: GCA_046730815.1. Lineage (GTDB taxonomy): Bacteria > Acidobacteriota > Blastocatellia > Pyrinomonadales > Pyrinomonadaceae > PSRF01. Next base: position 1,722 of record JBKPJS010000490.1, on the reverse strand, counting down.
CGGTCTCGAGGGCGTTGGCCGCGATTCCGACTCTCCAACATGCCGTGCACAATCGCGCGATCGCGTCCGCGTCTTCGTGCGTCACATCTTTGCGCCGGTTTGCTTTTATGAACTCCTCGCGTGACTTGATGATCTGCGGGTTCTTCGAAATGGTGAAAACGGTTGAACCCTGCGAAGAAAAAGTTTGCGCGACTGTTTGATCCAGACCTTTGATGATCGTAACTACGGCGATGACCGCCGTGACACCGACGACGATGCCCATCAACGTCAGTGCTGTGCGCAGCTTGTTTGCACGCAGACTTGCGGTGGCAACACGGAAAGCTTCCCAGATTGCGGCCAGCCGAAATAGTGGCAGCGAAGTTATTCGCTGCGACAGGGCGGCGCGAGCAAACGTGTAGCGCCGTGGCTGTGAGTCGTGCTCGCCACTTCGCTCCATCGTTTTCTCCTTACCTGATTCTTTCGTCTTTTTCGATTAGTCCATCGCGAATAGAAACAACGCGATGGGCCCGTGCGGCGATGTCGTGCTCGTGTGTGACGACGATGATCGTGTTGCCTTCAGAGTGCAGTCGTTCGAAGAGATCCATAATCTCCATGCTGGTGTGTGAATCGAGCGCGCCGGTTGGTTCGTCGGCCAGGAGAATCGAAGGATGGTTCACAAGCGCGCGAGCAATCGCGACGCGCTGGCGCTGGCCGCCCGAGAGCTCGTTGGGCTTGTGCGTCACACGGTCAGCCAAATCGACCGCTGCGAGAGCTTTCTTGGCCATCTCATGACGTTGAGACGAACCGACCCCGCCGTAGATCAGCGGCAACTCGACGTTGTGAAGTGCAGTCGCGCGCGCGAGTAGATTGAACGTTTGAAAAACAAAGCCGACTTCCTGGTTGCGGATGCGGGCGAGTTCGTCGTCGTCCATCTCAGAAACGTTCTTTCCGTTGAGCCAGTACTCACCCTGGCTCGGAGTATCAAGGCAACCAATCAAATTCATCAAAGTCGACTTGCCGGAACCCGATGGACCAATGATGGCGATGTATTCGCCACGAGGGATATCAAACGAAACACCGTGCAGAGCGTGCACCGACTCAGTTCCCATCTGGTAGGTCTTCCAGATGTTGCGCATCGAGATAAGCATCGACGGGTTATGCCCGTCGACCTCGGCGCGCGATTGGACCGCAGCCTCTGGCGGAGTAACCGTAAGAGTAGCGTCGCTCATCTAGCTGCCCTCGTTTCCATTGGCGTTGCCCGGTTTCTTGGTTTGACGTTTGACTGTCATTCCATCCTTGAGCGTCTTCAACACGCGACTGGGCCCACGCACGATCTCCATGTCCGGCTTAACGCCGCTCGTGACCTCGATATCAGCTTCACCGGTAATGCCGGTTGTCACTTCGATGAACCTCACCTTGTTACCCTCGATGAGGTAAACGCCTTTTTGCGCCTTCGGTTTCTCACCACTGGGCGAAGCAGCCGGAACACCACCGGCGACCGTGGCTGCGGGTGATGCGGCGGGCGTTGGCGCTTTCTCAACGATTGCTTCGAGTGGCACGGCAAGAACGTTGTTCTTCGTGTCAGTTGTAATAGTAGCTGTCGAGCTCATTCCCGGTCGCAGTGCGCTTTGAATGTCTTCCGGCAAATCCCTGAGTTCGAGCGTGACTTTGAATTCTTTCGCTTCCTGGACGTTCACCCGGTTCGACAAACCACCAGTCGCGTCAGACTTCGAGATCGCGAGG
>JBKPJS010000489.1:0-1719 GCA_046730815.1 Acidobacteriota bacterium | reverse complement strand
CTCAATGTCTCGTGGGCTCGGAGATGTGTATAAGAGACAGGAATGGGGCGTGCCCAAAGTTGACGCCAACCTGGAATTTCTCCTTCGTGATCTACCTGATCAGAATAGTGCTCGCCTGTTTCTCGAGCGGCTGGCCAAAGAGCAGCCGCGTGCCCATCAAACTCTAACGAAACAACCCGCGTTGCTGTCTGACGTTCTCGCTCTCGCTGCATGGAGTCCGCTGCTGGCAACAACGATCGAGCAGAACCCGGAATATCTCTCCTGGTTGTCTCGCGAACGAGTCGATCCTCGCGTCAGGACGCGCGATGAGTTCAAAGAGTCTCTTGCGCGTTTCGCCCTTACACATTCTTCCCTGAATTCGCAGTTGTTGTTTGCGCGTTTTCGCCGGCGCGAGTTGCTGCGTACTTACCTGCACGACATTCGTCGCTCGCAAACTCTCGTCGAGACGATGGAAGAGTTGTCGAACCTGGCGGACGCGATTCTCGATTATGCGCTCAGCCTGGCGCGCCAGGATCTCGACAATCGATACGGACTACCGCGTCACGTCGACGACCGAGGCCGCAGTGCGACCGCCGACTTCTGCGTTATCGCACTCGGAAAGCTCGGATCGATGGAACTCAACTACGCTTCCGATATCGATCTGGTGTTCCTCTATTCAGACGACGGCACGACAGCCGGCACAGGCGAACGAGGCGAGGTCACGAATCGCGAGTACTTCGTCAAGCTCTCTGAGACCATTGCGCGCCTGGTCGGACAATCAGGTGGTGAGGGAGCAGCTTATCGTGTTGACTTGCGACTTCGTCCACACGGCCGCGACGGTACGCTCGCGTGTTCGTTGCCGGAAGCCACGCGCTACTACATGCACTCAGCCCAGGACTGGGAACGCCAGGCTTTGATCCGTTCCCGCGCGGCAGCAGGTTCGGCAGAACTCTTTTCGCATTTCAAGGAGGCCGTCACGCCTTCTGTTTTTCGGCCCAACGTGTCGGTAAGCGGAGCGCTCGCGAGCGTTCGTCTGGCTAAGCAGAAGATCGACCGGCAGGTTGAGAGGAAGAGCGGATTCAACGTGAAGCTGGGTCGCGGTGGAATTCGCGAAATTGAGTTTATCGCGCAAGCACTTCAGTTGGCCCATGGGGGTCGCGACGATTGGTTGCGTGTGCCGCACACGCTGGTGAGTCTCGGCAGGCTTGCCGATCGCGGCTTTATTACACAACCGGAACGCAGTGCTTTGTCGGATGCTTACCGTTTTTTGCGGTGCCTCGAACACAGGCTCCAGATGGAGCACGGGCTTCAGACGCACACAGTTCCGGATGCCGCAGAAGCGCAAACACTCGTCGCCCGCCGCATGGGATTTTCGGGAGCGAAAGACTTTGCTTCGGCTTTGAAAGCGCACACGAAGAACGTACGCAACACTTACGATCGCCTGTTTTCAGACGTCGAAAAAAGCACGGAGGTAACTGCCGGCGATTCTCCCACAGACCTGGAGAGAGTCGATAAAGACACAGCACTGGCAATGGCCTCAGCACGCGTGTTCGCCTCGCATTTAAAGAGTACCGAGGGCGGTAGCGCCGGGTCTAAACCGCTCCACCATCGACTTCTCTCCCTTGCAAACAAATCGCTAAACCCTCATCGTGCGTTGGTCCAAACCGCTCGTATCGCCGCTTCACTTGAAAAAACTGATCGTCACATAATGATCACAGAAGAGAAACTCACGGCGCAGCT
>JBKPJS010000488.1:0-3017 GCA_046730815.1 Acidobacteriota bacterium | reverse complement strand
TGTCGGACGTCGTAGCTTACGTTCCGGGAATCACATCACACCAGGGCGAGAACAATCGCGATCAACTTGTGATCCGCGGCAATAGTACCAGTGCTGACTTCTTTCTCAACGGCGTGCGTGACGACGTGCAATACTACCGCGATCTCTACAACGTCGAGCGCGTCGAAGCGCTGAAAGGACCAAACTCAATGAAGTTTGGTCGTGGTGGCGGTGGTGGTGTCATCAATCGCGTGAGTAAAGAGGCTGGCTTCTCTCCGCTGCGGGAAATCACCCTGCAGGGTGGCTCTTTCGGAAACAAACGCTTCACCGGCGATTTCGATCAGCCACTTGGCAACAAACTTGCGCTGCGACTAAACGGCCTTTACGAAAACTCCGGCAGCTTTCGAAACGATGTCGATCTCGAACGTTACGGCGTTAATCCGACCGCTACACTGATCGTTGGTCCTAAAACTGCGGTAAAACTTTCGTACGAATACTTTCACGATGGCCGCGTCGCCGATCGCGGCATTCCTTCATTTCACGGACTGCCGGTAGACGTTCCCATCGAAACCTTCTTCGGAAATCCTGAAAACAGTTTCGTGCGAGCCGGCGTCAATCTCGCATCGGCCAGCATCGATCATCAAGCGGGACGATTCAACATCCGTAACCGCACGATGTTTGGCGACTACGATCGTTTCTATCAAAACTACGTGCCGGGCGCCGTAACCGCAGACAAAAACCTCGTCGCAATCTCAGGCTACAACAACGCCACCAAGCGACGGAATATCTTCAACCAAACCGACGTGACTTTCACGGCTTCTACCGGATCCGTGCGCCACAATTTCCTGGCCGGAGCCGAAGTAGGAAGACAACTAACAGACAATTTCCGCAGGACCGGGTTTTTCAATAACACTGTCACATCGATACTCGCACCGTTGTCGGACCCAATAATCAATACCCCGGTTACATTTCGCCAGAATGCAACTGACGCCAACAACCACATCAAAACAAATCTCGGCGCCGCCTACGTTCAGGATCAGATCGAGCTCAATCGTTACCTGCAAGTCGTGACGGGCGTTCGTTTCGACTATTTCGATCTGCAGTTTCACAACAACAGAAACGGTCAGGAACTGAGACGCATCGATCGTTTGGTTTCGCCCCGCGCAGGCGTCATCGTCAAACCGATTACGGCTCTTTCGATCTACGCGAACTATGGTGTCGCTTATTTGCCGAGCTCCGGCGATCAGTTTTCATCGCTGACATCGATCACTCAACAGGTCAAGCCGGAAAGATTCAACAATTACGAACTCGGCGCAAAGTGGGATATCCACCGCAACTTATCGCTGACGACTGCGCTTTACCGGCAAGACCGGACAAACACCAGGGCCACCGATCCAAACGATCCCACCAGGATTTTGCAGACCGGTAGCCAGCGAACAAATGGCTACGAGTTGGGTTTGAACGGCAGCGTTACATCGAAGTGGAGTGTCGCTGGGGGCTACGCCTATCAGGATGCGTTCATCAACAGTGCGACGGTCTCGGCGGTGAAAGGCGCACAGGTCGGACTCGTGCCTCATCACACCTTTTCGCTGTGGAACAATTACAAAGTGCATCCGAGGCTTGGGCTGGGACTCGGTGTCATTCACCGCTCGGATATGTTTGCAAGCGTCGATAACACAGTGGTTCTGCCGGGATACACGCGAGCAGACGCGGCGGTGTTTTTCTCAATAACCGAGCGTTGGCGGTTGCAAGCAAATGTGCAGAACTTGTTTGATACGCAGTACTACCTGAATGCCGACGGCAACAACAACATCTCGCCGGGAGCGCCGCGCGGTGCTCGTGTTGCGCTGATCGCCAGGTTTTAGAAATTCGCAATCCGAAATAAGTTTGGTACACTCCGCCTGCACTACCGACTAAGCGACGACAAGGGTTAACAGGTGGACGCCGAAAAACTGAAACACTTCCAAAACCTTCTCCTTAACCAACTACGCCAAAACACCGAGCAGGTCCGCACGGATCAGGAAGCTGCTCTCGAGCTCTATGACGATGGCGTCAAAGACAGCGTGGATCTTTCCGTACAGGACTTGAACAAAGAAATCGCGCTGCGGCTCGGCGAGCGAAGCTCAAAAGTGGTTGCCGATATCGATCAGGCTCTGTTGCGTATCAAGGAAGGAAGCTACGGGATATGTGCGCGTTGCAGTCAACCGATTGATGAACGTCGCCTCGAAGCGCTTCCCACTGCGCGTTACGACGCAGCCTGCCAGGCGGCGATCGAAAGCGCGAACGGCGAAGACGACCTGCCTACACTCTAATCCACAGATTACACAGATAATCTATGGATCACGCTTTTGGATGCGCTTTGTCGTACACCTCGATCAACTTCTCCATAGAAACGTGTGTATAGACCTGCGTGGTTGAGAGTCGCGCATGGCCCAGCAGTTCCTGGATGTCGCGCAGGTCTGCGCCGCTGTCGAGTAAATGCGTCGCGAACGAATGCCGCAGCGCATGTGGACTGATGTTGTGCATGCCAGCACAGATGTGAATGTACTTCTCAACCATGCGACCGACTGAGCGAGTTGTGATTCGCGTTCCCTGGTAATTCAGAAACAGCGCTTCGTCATCGCGCTTCGAGATCGGCGCATTGAAGAGAAACTTGTCGCGCACCTCCAGGTAATTGCGAATTGCTGCGCCCGCCGGATCTCCAAAAGGCACGATCCGCTGTTTTCTCCGCTTGCCCGTCACGCGCACTAATTGATTTCGGAAATCAACGTCCGCCAGATTCAGTGTCGTCAACTCCGCCACGCGCACACCCGTCGCATACATCAACTCGAGCATTGCGCGATCTCGTTTTCCAAGATCAGTCTCAGGGTCAGGAGACTCGATAAACCTGATCGCTTCTTCGATCGAGAGATGTTTCGGCAGTTTCTTTTCCAACCTCGGCGTAGAGACGAGTTTGGCTGGATTCATCTCCAGCATTCCCTCGCGCACAAGAAATTGGAAGAAGGTGCGCAGGGCGGCGAGCTTGCGAGCAATGGAAC
>JBKPJS010000487.1:0-1772 GCA_046730815.1 Acidobacteriota bacterium | reverse complement strand
CAAGTCGAGTTCCTGCCCAACATCAGCATCGCATCATTAACGCAGAACTCAGCCATTACGGAGAGCGGAGATGCAATCGATTTCAACCTGCTCATGCTGGTGCCACCGTTTCGTGGTTCTTCCGCAGCCTCATACCTCGGGATTACAAACGAAGAGGGTTACATCAACGTGGATCCAAGCATGCGTGTTTCCGGCCACGAGCGGATATACGCAGTCGGCGATTGCGTAAACTTCGACGGGCCCAAGATGGGCCACATGGCCGTGCGGCAAGCCGAGGTTGCTGCCACAAACCTTGCGGCCGAAATTGCTGGACGCGAACCAGTTTCACGTTATGAACACGAGATGAGATTTGTGATTGATGAGATCGGGACAGACAGTTTTTACCTGCACAAGGATCTTTCGACAGACGCGCCGGCAATGGTGAGACAAGGTCGTTTCTGGAGTTGGGCCAAACGGGTTCATGAAAAGTATTGGGAAGTTTCGCATTCATAGTTCGAGTTAAGGAGGCAAATCATGCGCGAAGAACGCACTATTCACTTAATTGAAATCCCCATCGGCGGAAAAGACGCCTTTGTATGGAACCGCCTGCACGGAGAACGCGAAGAGATCTGCGAGTCACTGGTCAAAGAACAGACTGAAAGCCGCCGCGAGTTCTTGCAAACACGTTTGCGCAAGGTCGACGACGCTCTCGATCGGTTGATGTCGACAGTGCATTGAAGCGAGCTCAGGGACAAGGAGAGTAAGCGAAATGAAAGCAAATGTTTTCCACGGTAAGAACAAGATTCGAGTTGAAGAGGTAGAGAAGCCACGAGCCGGTGTGGGTGAAGCAGTAATACGCGTGACGCTTACCACGATTTGCGGCACCGATCTTCACATCGTGAGGGGTGAATATCCGGTCGCGCCTGGCTTGGTGATTGGTCATGAACCGGTCGGAGTGATCGAGGAGCTCGGTGCAGGCGTTTCCGGCTACGAGATCGGCGATCGCGTACTCGTCGGCGCGATCACGCCTTGTGGCCAATGTAGCGCGTGCTTATCAGGTCACTCCTCACAGTGCGGTCATGGCGAAGGCTATGAGGCGCTCGGCGGCTGGCGTTTTGGAAACACTATAAATGGTGCGCAGGCTGAGTATCTGAAAGTACCTCATGCGCAGGCGAACCTCGCGAAAATTCCTGACGAGCTAAACGACGAACAAGTGGTCCTGCTCGCCGACATTGCCTCGACTGGCTTTAGCGGCGCCGAGTCAGCAGGAATAAAGATCGGCGACTCAGTTGTAGTGTTTGCCCAGGGTCCAATCGGCTTGTGTGCGACAGCCGGCGCGAAGCTAATGGGAGCCGGGCTAATCATCGGCGTCGATGGAGACGAGAATCGACTGGCGATGTCGAAACGTATGGGCGCGGATGTCACTCTCGATTATCGCGACGTCGATGTTGTGACTGAAGTTAAACGCCTGACTGGCGACGGCGCGGACGTGAGTATTGAAGCACTCGGCACGCAACAGACTTTTGAAAGCGCGTTGCGGAGTCTGCGACCCGCCGGAACACTGTCCAGTCTTGGTGTTTACTCAGGCAAGCTTGCGATTCCCTATGAAGCGTTTGCCGCAGGGATTGGAGATCATCGCATCGTGACGACGCTCTGTCCTGGTGGCAAAGAGCGCATGCGCAGGTTGATGGAGGTTGTTCGTCGTGGCCGCGTCGATCTGACGCCGTTGCTCACGCACACTTTCGCTCTGGACGACATCGGACAAGCTTACGATCTTTTTGGTGAGCGACTGG
>JBKPJS010000486.1:0-2216 GCA_046730815.1 Acidobacteriota bacterium | reverse complement strand
ATGTCTCGTGGGCTCGGAGATGTGTATAAGAGACAGGATCAATAATCCAGTCAACGTCGGCGCCATTGTGCGCACAGCGGAAGCTGCGGGAGCGACCGGGGTGATAGCAACCAGAAACACGAGCGATCCGTTTTCGCCGAAGGCCCTGCGCGGTGCGATGGGATCAGCGTTCAGACTTCCGATTTGGAGTGGCGTTGAGTACGGTGAAATGATCGAGTGGTGTCATGAAGGAGGCATCGTTACAGTTTATGCGGATGTCGAGGCGAGCACGTCCTACACCGAGTTGGACTGGAATGGACCAACCGCGCTTGTCCTCGGACCTGAGTCGACGGGTTTCACGACCGAGGAATTACAGAGTGCCGACCAGCGCGTTAGCATCCCAATGAAAGGCAGCGCTGAAAGCCTGAATGTCTCAGTCGCCGCCGGCATTCTGTTATTCGAAGCAGCAAGGCAGAAAAGCAGTTAGACAGGATTACAGGATTTGCAGGATTAACAAGATGAATCCTGCTAATCCTGCAATCCTGTCTACTCTGCTCTAATACATATCTCCGTGGCCGCAAAGGTTTTGTTGGTTCCGTCGCGCTTGATCCATGCGACAACCGTGTATATCCCTGGCTGCTCTTTAAACAGCTTAACCGGAAAACTAAAACTGCCCCCTGGCAAAGCGTCAATTACGCCGCGAACTCCATCAGAATAGATAAATGGCGGCGGAACCTTCTTTCGCAGCTCTACGGATTCCCGCGGCAGCGAGTACGAGCGGGGCTGTCGCAACCAGTTCAAGTCCGGGGCTTTCGGAAGAGGCTCATAACAGACTTCCACATGGTCCAACACGTAATTGTGGTCCAGTATCTTTGCCGATAAGTAGAGCGTAGCACCCGGTTTTGTTGTACGCCGAACGGACCCAACTTTCACATACCTCGCCACGAAAAGTTCCACCAGTCTCAGACGCAACTGTTCGATGGCAACTCCAAACCCAACGTGTGTGTGCTGTGGTGCGAGGATCGCCTGCCGATGTCCATCATTTGGCGGCTTCTCCTGGTAGAGTCGAACGTGCAAGTAAGCAGTGTCCTGCTTCAACTCCGTCAACTTCGTGGACCAGGTGTTGTCGGCCGCCGAGATATTCTCCTGTGTCGCATCTGTGCCACCTGCAAACGAGTAACGCTGGTAAGCCTTGAAACCATCACGTCCCCAATGGCTGGCAAACTCTCCAGTGGCCATGTCGATTGCGTGCTTCGTCGCCACCTGCGTCGCGAGCTCATCGATCGCAACAGGAGGAACTTTTGCGACCGCACGTTCCTCGTTAACCATCTCGAGTAGATTCGCGCGAATCTCTGCGAACGTCTTTTCGAGATCTGTTTGTGAGAGTAATCGCGGATCTAAGAATGTAACGCCAAGAGACGCACTCGCAGATTTCAGAAAAGCACGTCTTGAAAAGTTCATAAGGTACGGCTGTGCATTGCCAACGCGCCTTGATATACGGCGGCGAGTCCCTCGGCATTGTCGATCGAAACACTCAGATCGCGGAGCAGTCCGTCTTCTAAACCGTAAATCCAACCATGCACAACCAGCTCCTGGCCGCGTTGCCAGGCGCTTTGCACGATCGTGGTCCGGCCTACATTCAAAACCTGTTCGATGACGTTCAATTCGCAAAGTCGATCGAGACGTTCTTCCGCGTCGTCGCATCTGGAAAGTAGTTCTTCATGTTCGTGAAGTACGTCCTGAACGTGACGCAGCCAGTTATCGATTAGGCCGAGCTGCAAATTCTCCATCGCGGCCTTAACACCGCCGCAGCCGTGATGGCCGCAGACGATGATGTGCTCCACCTTGAGCACATCGACCGCGTATTGCATGACCGACAAACAATTGAAGTCTGTATGGTCCACCACGTTCGCAACGTTGCGGTGCACAAACATTTCTCCCGGCACCATACCAACAAGCTGCGTCGCGGGCACGCGACTATCGGAGCAGCCTATCCAGAGGAATGTCGGCGATTGTTGTTTGGCTAAGCTTTGAAAGAATTCCGGATCGTTTGCAGTGATATTTTCAGCCCATGCACGGTTCTGATCCAGAAGACGTTTTAGATCTTTCATGGGTTATTTCGGGTCGCCTTTTCCCAGGATTTTCGGTAACAAAAGAAGATTTACTCAACCGAAAATCTGTTTGCTAGTATGGGTTCACCATGACAAAGGCAACGTAATTTCACAAGGCCTGAGCAG
>JBKPJS010000485.1:0-13423 GCA_046730815.1 Acidobacteriota bacterium | reverse complement strand
GGATACGATTGCCCGTGCCATCTCGCCGGCAAGGAATGTTGCGTTTGTTTGCAGCTTCCGTGATCGCACGCGTCGTTGGACCTACGTGAGCGTCCGCGATCAATTGTTTTGCTTGCTCGAATACAGGCTCAAGCTCGAACGGCTTTTCCGGTAGCAACGCTTCGACGAGGTTTACTGCCTGCTCCATCAGGTACTTGCTTGCTTTCTCAGCCTGAAACTCGATCGCCACGTTATAAATGCTGTCCGTATCGTGGCGTGTCTTACCATGTGGCTTGCCAATGCCGCAGAGTTCGGTTAACTCGAGCGCGACGTGCTCGACGACGTGGCCGAAGTAAGTTCCTTCATCGAGTCTCGTCACAAAGCCGCCGGGTCTTTCGAGACTGCAATGATGTTTTTGTATTCCGGGAAGAAGTGTGAGGAGCCGTTCGTTGAAGCCCTTGAACTCACAACTCTCGCGTTCGACAAGCTCGCCAAGATCCAGCCGCATCAGCAGCACTGGACGGTAACTATAAACATTCGGACCGGTTAGCGGGCGAATGCGTTCGATCTTCATGGAGGCCTTGCCTTTCGAATTCTTTTGCGCAAGCGGCACTGCCAATTGTCATGCCAACAGCCTTGATGAAAGCTGTGTCATCAGCATGTTCAGAACGTAAAAAATGTGAATTCGATTTTTTAATTACACAAGGGGGGAATGGTGAGAGTAAGGATCATTAATGATGCGCTCAGTACGCTACCGATCATAAAAGAACGGAGCAATCCACAGATTACACAGAAACAAAATCTGTATAATGTGGATACTACTCTTCGACAGCTTCCAATAACCAGATGTCCACACTTACTTCTTCTGCGTGATGAAGAATAGGTTGTGTCTTTGGTTGAGGGATGCCGTTGGCCTCGAGCATGGTTGAACTGAAGCTAGTCAGCTCAGCTTTGTAGAGTTCCCAAGGCTCGTGATAGATGCGAGCGCGATAAAGCTGGTCGTGATATTCGGTGTAAAGAAGATAGCGCTCAGTTAGAAAGAATTCGCGGCTTCCGGGTTGAGACTGCGGCAGGCGCTCTCCAACACTCCACCGAGCCCGAAACTCAGCCGGTGGATCGTCGTCGCGCTTCAGTCTGTAATTGATCTTCTTCTTACCCGACATTTCGATGCCGGCGTTGTAGTAGGGCAAGTGATAGACGGCGCGGGCACCCAGGACTGCGGCGCTGCTGTTGGCATCGAGCGAAAAGAACCATACTCCCGGAACCGCGTTGTGGTGCACGTAGGTACGTACATTCAACTCGTGCATCGAGCTCAATCCCGGAACAGGCGGCACGTACGGAGGAAAAGCCCGAATGTCCCACATCGTGAATGGCGTGATGGCGATCCAGGCAGAGCCGCCGTAAGTGTCAATTTCCAGGGATGGCGGAACGTGGGGCCGAAGCAGGTTTTCGTCGATACGCCAGTGCATGAAGAGCAATTTGCCCCAGTTCTGGTGCATCACGGGCTGGCCGGGCGGGCGATGCCGCACAGCCAGCCGATCGACGTCAGTAACATTGCGCATATTTGATCCACCACAGATTTCACAGATTATTTTACTGTGTAATCTGTGGATTGCCTTTGTGGTTATGAGAATTTTCGAAAGACTTCGTCGTGAATCGCTGCGATAGCCTCGGGAGCGACCTTCGGCTTGCGATCGTACGTAAGTAGGCCGTTGATCTCCTGTTCGATGTCGGTCAACTGCGTGTAACAGAACCCCGCCAGAAATTCCAACGATCCGATACCCCTCATCAAATCGTGATACTTCTCCAACAACTCTTCCGGCTTCTGAAACGAATCGTAAAATCTGTAAAGCAAGTCTCGTTTCTCCGGCGGGATATCCTCGGGTATTGCGAGGAAGCCACCAACCTCCGAGAGTACGATCGGCTGTCCACGATATCTCGACCCACGAGCGAAAAGCGGCTTGTCGACCCAAACCTTAGCCGGTAGCTGACCGCCACTCAGCGTTTCTTTATATCGTACGGACAACTTCTCCGCCGTCGGAGTGTAATCGTGGATGGCGCAGATGTCGGTTATGTCGGTGTGTTCCCAACCATCGTTATCGATTACCGGTCTAGTAGAGTCAAGACGTCGTGTGACACGGACCATCCGCTCGATGAAGGCGTATTGCCCTGCATGCTCCTGGCTTAGACCCGGAAAACCCATGCTCTCGTTTACCGGTACCCACGCAATAATGCACGGGTGGTTGAAATCGCGCCGCACAGCGTCCTGCCACTCTGCGGACAAAAGGTCCTCTGCCCGTGGCGACCACTCGCGCGCGTTTGGCATCTCTTCCCAAACAAGCAACCCCAGCTTATCGCACCAGTAAAGCCAACGCGGATCTTCGATCTTCTGGTGCTTCCTGACGCCATTGAAGCCAAACATCTTTACCCATCCGATGTCCGTTTGCAGCGCTTCGTCAGAGGGAGCGGTCAGGTAACCATCCGGCCAATAGCCCTGGTCAAGGACCATCTTCAGATAAGTGGGTTCCCCATTGACCAGCAGCTTTCCTTGTCTCACTTCAATTCCGCGCAGTCCGACATATGAGCCCACTTCATCCAGCAGGTTATTGCCGTCGTAAAGGCGAACTTGCAGATCGTAAAGATGCGGCGACTCAGGCGACCAAAGCTTCGCGTAAGGCAGCGTGATGCTGAGCCGGCCAGTGGCGACCGCCGTCTGGTCTTCACCAATCGCGACTCGCTTCCCTTCTTCGAGCACCTCGACCTCGACGCGCCAGGTAGCCGAAGGTGCATGCAGAAAAACTGTTAACTCAAGAAGATTTTGTTTCGCGTGAGTGATTACCCGGAGCTCTTCAATGCGAATTGGTGGGACTGGCTCGAGCCAAACGGTTTGCCAGATTCCGGTAGTGCAATAGTAGTCGATGCCCTCAGGCACTCCAGTGAAGGATTGCTTACCGCGAGGCTGCTGTGGATTCTGACGATCCTCAACCCGAACCGTCAGACGGTTTTCACCGCTTTTTAGATATGGGGCGATGTCAAACTGAAATGGAACGTGACCGCCGCGGTTATGCCCAACCTCCTGACCGTTGATCCAAATGGTGCAGGCATAATCGACCGCTCCGAAGTTCAGCAGGAGATCGCGTTTATAGAACTCGTCCGGTAGTTCGAAGGAGCGCGCATACCAAACTACTTCATGGATGGATTTGTCGTGGATGGCGGAAAGCGTAGTCTGATAACCAAATGGCACAATGATTCGCAGCGGCAACACGCGACCGTCATACCATCCTTCAGTCAATCCTTGATCGGCGTCGTCAAAGCCAAACTCCCATTCACCGTTAAGGTTGAACCAGATACTGCGTACAAATTGTGGCCTCGGATACTCCGAGCGGGGGATCTCTTTTTTGTTCAGAATCATGCTGACAAACTAAAAGAACTGAGCCACTAAGTCACGAAGGCACTAAAGCTTGAAATGGCTCATTCTGATCTGTGTCCTCGTGTCTTTGTGGTTGAGATCGTTCGTTCCCAACCGATCTCCCCGTGTCTTTTAAGTTTGAAACGTCCCACGCCGTTAATTTGCCGTCGCAGATTAACCGGCCTTCGTCACTTATTTCATACCGATTGGTCCTTGACGCAAGCTTATATGAAGTCCATCCATTCTCGTGTCTGCCTAAGACAATCAGTTCGCGCCCATTGGGCAAACAATAGACACCACCGACCCTGAGATCCATGAAATCCCCCTTGTTCGTTCTGCAAAAGCCGTTGAAATGTATGACGCCGTCGGCCTTATACAACCTTCTCGCGATTAACTGCCGTAATCACTCGTTCCGGCAGCACGATGCGATCAGTTCGCAAGCCGTAGCCATTGCCCTTTCCGTTTCCACTGCCGTGAGTATGAACCATCGCTTCAACTCTCTTCATGCCGGCGATCTTGCCATAAGTAGTGAGAGCCTGAGCCACAATCTGGTCCATATTGTAATACTTGTAAGTCGCTAAGCGGCCAACAAAATGTACATCCGGCGTGGTATCTGCAAGTGCTTTGTATCGCGCGTACAAATCCGCGTTCTCTTTGCGCGGCACCGGATAGTAGGCATCGCCCTGCGACTTGGGAAACTCGTACACGATGCTCGTCTTAGCGTGCTCTTGCCCGGTTAAGTATTTGAATTCAGTCACACGAGTGTAAAGCTGCTCGTTCGGATAATTCACTACAGGCGCTTCTTGAAACACCGGCACGTCGTGTGTTTCGTGTTTGAATTCAAGTGAACGATACGGCAACTTCCCGTAGCAATAGTTGAAGTAACTATCGACGGGACCAGTGTAGATCATTTCGCGGAACGGTATCTCTTTTTCGATTTCGCGATAGTCGCAATTCAACATGATCTTGATATTCGGGTGATCAAGCATGTTCTCGAACATACGCGTATAGCCGTGGAGCGGCATCGCCTGGTATGAATCTGTGAAGTATCGATCGTCGCGATTTGTGCGCGTCGGTACTCTCGATGTCACACTGGCATCCAGCTCAGACGGATCGAGTCCCCATTGCTTACGCGTATAGTTACGGAAAAATTTCTCGTATAACTCCCGGCCCACCTTGCTAACGACCACGTCTTCGGATGTGCGGATCCGGTCTACGGGCTCAGCAACCTTCTTGAAGAACTCTTCGACTTCAAATGAAGTCAAACTCA
This sequence comes from Acidobacteriota bacterium, assembly GCA_046730815.1. GTDB lineage: Bacteria > Acidobacteriota > Blastocatellia > Pyrinomonadales > Pyrinomonadaceae > PSRF01. The sequence continues at coordinate 8,765 of JBKPJS010000485.1, read as the reverse complement.
ACCCGTAGAGGCTGTTGATGGTATCAAGGTTGATGGGAATCGGAACGATCTGTCCGTCGACACTTGCACGAACCCGATGCTGGTACGGACGCCATTCAGTAAAGCGCGAAAGGTATTCAAACACTTCGCGTGAATTCGTGTGGAATATATGCGGGCCGTACTTATGAACTAAGATTCCGGCGTCGTTGTAATGATCGTAAGCGTTGCCACCGATGTGTGGACGCTTGTCGCAAATCAAAACCTTCTTATCCGAGCCCGCTGCGAGTCGTTCTGCGATAACGCTGCCAGCAAAGCCGGCGCCTACAATTAAATAATCAAACATTACATGAAACCCTCCTTGTCGTAGTCAGTTCTAAGTAGTCAACCCTGCACCCGCTCGATGGCTGAGGCTGCTGAGCGGTAATGAAGCTGCGCGTGCCGGTCTTCTTCGATCTATTACTTCGTCAATCAATTCCGACATTTGTGCCCACGTCTTGTCCCACGACACGTTTTCCAGAAACGCATCAACTTTAGTTAGCCATTCAGAGGACGCCGAGCTCGACAGAAGCTTTTCAGCGGCTTGAATAAGCTCATCCGGAGTATCGGTAATCTCCACCAGTTTCAGCTCACCGTATGGCCGAACGACATCTCTAATCGAAGTGGAAATAACGGGTTTACCTGCGGCCAAATATTCCGGAGTCTTTGTGGGACTGATGAAGCGCGTGGATTCGTTTCGCGCGAACAGCAATAGCGCGATGTCCCAACCAGACAGGTAGTCGGGAAGCTGGTCATATTTCTTTGGTCCAAGATAGTGAATGTTTGGATGTTTGGGCAGTGTGTCCGAATGGATCTTTACGACCGGACCGATCATGATGAAGTGCCAGTCCGGACGTTTGGCTGCCACCTGATCCAGTAGCTCAATATCGAAGCGCTCGTCGATCACGCCGAAGAAACCGAGTCGCGGATGTGGAATACTCGCCTGGTCTTCAGGATCAGCGACAGTGGTCCTCGCTCTGCCAAAATGTGACGCATCAATGCTGCTCGGAAACGCGTAGACAGCAGGATGTTGGCCACGTTTCGCTTCGTACAAACTCTGCCCGCCCGTGAAAACCAAATCTACGTTCTGAAAGAGTTGCTTTTCGAGAGTTGATATCCGTGAGTGCGCGCCCTTGAATGCTGATAGCTCATCCATGCAGTCGTAAACCGACGCGACCGGATTGAAATGATCCGTAAAGGTGAGCGCCATCGGCGTGTAATACCAAAAAACGTATTCATTAACATCGTGATCGAGGAAAAGCTGGCGCGTCATCTCCTTCATGACGGCATTGATTGCGATCTCGCTTCGCAGTCCGTCAGGTAAGGTCGGGACAACAACACGGACGCCGGACTCGGCTTCGCGAACGTCGAGTCGCATTGAGCCGTTACTAAAAACAGGTTCTTCTATAAAGAAAACTCTGCGGTCCCTGGCGCAGCGTGTCAAAAGATGTTGCGGACGTTGATAGACAAAATCCCAGCGGAGATGAGAAAAGCACACGAGATCGGTCGCTTTATCAAGTTTTGAAGATCTAAATAATTTGCCTCTATTAATCATTTCCTTCCTCCGCACTTTCTAACCGAGACTCGGACGGTCCACGCGCGCACGAATGCGTGGAGAGCAATTCGTAACAACTTGCGACTTGTATTAAACGGCCGGCTGGGCTTGAGAGTCTGTTGGTTCCCCGGCCAAGATGGATGGTTGCTGCTGGCCCATTAAACCATTGCGGATCGAAATTTGGGGACTCGCCTTAATTTAATACAACAAACTCTCGCGCTGTTTTCTTCTCAACCGCCTTTATGTCTTCTACCGTCACATTTACCTGCTGTGGCAAACGCGGTGCCGTAGCTGCTGTTTGAGGGGTACACATGTTTATTAGAGCAGCGGTCAAATTTTCTGTACGCTGGCGAACAAAAATTATGGACAATTCTTTTCAGCCACGAAGAAGCACAAAAAGCACAAAACGTTTCCGCTGACTTTGTGCAGTTTGTGTTTTTTGTGGCGCTCCTTCTGCACTTCACTGAAGTACTTCGTTATTTCTTACGGCTGCTTCTTCGTTTAACGTGGTAAGCCATGATGGAGACCATGCGGACGCACTGTCTCTTCCTTTCATCCGCTGCGTCCCAACTCCGCCTGGTTCAGGCAGGAATTGATTTGCCACCGCTAACATCCTCGCCATTGCTTCGGGAAGCAACGAATCAAAGAGCACTGCTAGCTTTGCAGGTATGGAAATAACAAGTTCGGCTCGGCCCTGCTTGCAGGCGCGAACAATCTGACGCGCCGCGTTTTCCGCACTAACTGTTAGCAACGGCAGCGCATCGCTAATGCTGAACCACGCATATTCAAACCGGTGCTGTCCTTTGAAGTCAGCATTGCGCGGGCTGCCTGTTCGCATCAGGCCCGGGTAGATCGTCGTAACGGTGATGCCGTCCTTTGCTAGTTCCGCGCGCAAACCCTTCGAGAGTCCAGATAGCGCAAACTTGCTCGCACTGTACGGCACAAGGTGCGGCACGCTGACTTTTCCTCCGATCGAGCTGATGTTAACGATTCGTCCCGCTTTTCTCTGGCGCATTGACGGCAGCACCGCCAGAATTGTGTTGAGCGGCGCCCAGAAATGCGCGTTCATTGCGAGCTCGAAATCTTCCCTCGTCATAACTTCCAGCGGTCCAACCTGAATCACGCCGGCATTGTTGACGAGTACGTCGATATGGCCGAAATGATTGTTGACTGCGCCAACCATCTCTGCCACTTCCTGTTTGTTTGTCACATCACAGCGAACAGCTATTACGTCGAGGCCAAATTTCTCTACGTCAATTCGCGCCTGTTCGAGCTCACGTTCGTCGCGCGCGCAGATCGCAACGCGAGCGCCCTCACGCGCGAATTCCCGAGCCAGCACCAGGCCGAGTCCGCGCGACCCGCCGGTAATCAATACCGTCTTATTTTTAAAATCGGATTCAAACAGGTGGCCTAAGGCTGACTTGAGTACAAAAGCCCCCGTGGCAAGCGCTGATATCTTGACGATGTCTTTTCCAGTAAACATAGCGACCAGATTGATGCAAGTTCTGCTCCGCCGCTACTCTGGAACTTGATGTGCTTTCAGATAAGTGACAACTAACAATCTTGTACGTATATCGGACGGCAACCTATGGAAAATGAACTTAGAAAAACACGCGTCCCGGACAAACTGCTCGAACGCCTCTTGAACTTTGAACCTACGGCAGCGCCCGTCATCAGCTTGTATCTCGACGCTCGCGCCGATCAGCATGGCCAGACGAATTTCCTTCCCTTCGTCCGCAAGCAGTTAACCGAGCGGAGTAAGAGTTACGAGAACCAGTCAGAGGAGCGACTGAGTTTTGAAGAGGACTTCGTCAGAATCGTGCGTTATCTGGAAGGTGAAGTTCCCCCTGCGGTCCAGGGACTCGCTATCTTCGCCTGCTCGGCGGAAAACGATTGGTTTGAAGTTGGACAGTTCGACGCGCCGTTCGAGCGCAATCGAGTCTTTGTTTCGGATCGACCTCATCTCTATCCACTTGCGCGTTTGATCGATCAATACCGGCGCTACGCGGTCGTGCTGGCCGACACTAACCGTGCGCAGATCTTCGTGTTTGCAGCGGGACGTGCGGTCGATCGGCAAGAAGTGGAAAACGTAAAGACCAAGCATTCGAAAGTCGGTGGCTGGTCGCAGGCGAGATACCAGCGACACGAACAGAACTATCACCTGCAACATGCGAAGGAGGTTATGGAAAACCTCGAGAAGATCGTGCGTGATGAGGGTATCGAGCACATCGTACTTGCCGGAGATGAAGCGACTGTAATTCCTTTGCTTCGCAATCAGATGTCGAAAGAAATGGAAGAAAAGGTTATTGATGCGTTGAGTCTTGGCATCAACACTCCCGAGCATGAATTACTGGACGAGTCGCTGACGGCGTTTCGAAGGCACGATTCGTTGACTGACATGGAAAAGGTCGAGCGTCTTTTGAATGAGTACCGGGCTGACGATCTTGGTGTAGCTGGTGTTCCAGACACGCTGGCCGCGTTATCGAATGGCCAGGTTGAAGAGATGCTGATTGCTGCTAAGCCGGAGAGTATTCAGTACGACGAGGCTGAGGTCGAAAAGGTGTTGAAGCTATACCCGGCTGATCAAGTGCTGCCTGAGTCATTGGACCAGCGCGCAGTTGCAGACGAACTTGTGCGCCGGGCCAACGTGCTCTCATCAGCGAAAGTCACCTTCATTGAAGACAGCACGCGGCTGGAGCGAGTTGGTGGTGTGGGTGCGCTGCTGCGTTATCGAATTTCGGCTGAGAGCGCGGCGCCCTATGAAGACAGCAACGCCGTTCCGCGTGCAAAGGCATTAACGGTACAAGGCTGAGGTTAGACTGCCTGATCCGTGATCTCCAAACCTTTGTCGATGATCGCGAACGCTTCCCGCAACTCAGCTTCGGTAATGCAAAGCGGCGGGTTCGTAAAGAACGTGTTCCAACGTACTAAAGTATAGAGTCCTTCCTGCCTGAAGAACTTCCCCAGCGCCTGCATCTCCGGCGACGCGGAGTTGAACGGCGCCATCGGCTCGCGCGTCGCTCGATTCCGCACCAACTCAACGATGCCGAACAGTCCGATGTTGCGCGTCGCGCCCACTGACGGATGCCGGCCCTCGAGATCCTCGAGCAGTCCACGCATAACCCCTCCCATGCTCCGCGCGTTCTCGATCAAATTGTCCTCCTCATAAACTGCGATCGTCGCGAGCGCCGCCGCGCAAGCAAGTGGGTGACTGTTATAAGTAAGACCACCGTAAAAGACATTTTTCTCAAAGTGGTCTGCGATCCGGCGTTGCATTCCTACCGCGCCAAGCTGCACGTACGCGCTCGTCAAGCCCTTCGCCATCGTTATCAGATCCGGAATGACTTTCCAGTGATCGACCGAGAACCATTCTCCGGTGCGGCCGAAGCCCGCCATCACTTCGTCTGCGATCAGAAGAATGCCGTGCTTGTCGCAAAGATCGCGCAAGCCTTTCATGTAGCCGTCCGGGGGAATCAGGATCCCGTTGGTGCCGACAACAGGTTCGACGATGATCGCAGCGATCGTCTTTGGTCCTTCGAGCTCGATAACTTCCTCAGTGCGCGCGAGCACGTCTTCGGTAGTGTCCCAACCTTTCTGAATCCCGTGATAAAAATCGGGGATACGGAAGACGCCCGGAATGCCAGGCTCCGCAGCCCAGCGACGTGGATCGCCCGTGAGCGTGAGCGCGCCCGCGGTTCCACCATGATACGCGCGATACCTCGCGCCGATTTTGTGACGCCCGCTGTAGAGTCTGGCGATGCGAATAGCATTCTCGTTTGCTTCGGCGCCGCCGTTCGTGAAAAAGAACGCATCGATATCGCCGGGCGTCAATTCAGCAAGCTTTGCACTCAAGCGCCCGCGCACTTCCGTCGCCATGAACGGGTTGGCATAAGCGAGCGTTGCCGCCTGTTCCTGAATCGCACGGATCACGCGTTCGTCGCCATGACCAATGTTGACGCACATGAGTTGGCTGTTGAAGTCGATGAAGCGTTTGCCTTCGGGCGTCCAAAAGTAAATCCCTTTCGAGCGCGCGACAGGAATCGGATCGACGGCCGCCTGGGCGGACCACTCAAAAATTGTGTGACGCCGGCAGAGCTCAACAATCTGCTCGCCGGAAAGGCTTGCGGTGGTAGTGCTCATAATGCCCGGCATGCTAACGAAATCGCGTGTGATTGACAATGTGATGGCTACCTTTGCGTCTTTGCGCCTTTGCGGGAATACTCTTCCTGACATGAAGAATTCTTTAGAAGTTACGCGAGACCGAATTCAAGCGACCGAGCGCGTGATCCGGCCGCACATTCGTCGCACTCCGATTCTCGAAGTTGACGGAAAGGAGTTTGGGCTCGACTCGATCCAGATCATTTTCAAGCTCGAACTCTTTCAACATTCAGGATCGTTCAAAGCGCGCGGCGCGTTCACAAACATGCTGACGCGAGAAGTGCCGGCGGCAGGCGTGGTCGCCGCGTCCGGTGGCAATCACGGCGCGGCAGTCGCCTTTGCTGCCATGACGCTCGGCAAGCCCGCAACGATCTTTGTGCCTTCTGTTGCATCACCTGCAAAACTCGATCGAATTCGCGGTTACGGAGCGGAGCTGGTTATTACTGGAGATCGTTACGCTGAATCACTGGAAGCGAGCCACGCATGGACCGCAAAATCCGGTGCACTCCCAATTCACGCTTATGAAGGAACTGAAACACTGTCGGGCCAGGGCACGTTGGGAATGGAGTTGGAAGCACAAGATCCGAAGCTCGATTCGCTACTCGTGGCTGTGGGTGGTGGCGGACTCATCGGCGGCGTCGCCTCATGGTATCAAAACAGGATCAAGATGGTTGCTGTCGAACCGTTCGCAGCCCCGACTCTCGAGCGTGCGTTGGCGGCGGGTCATCCAGTCGATTCTCCAGCGGGCGGCATAGCGGCAGACTCACTGGCGCCGCGGCAAGTTGGTCAACAGATGTTTCCGATCGCTCAACGATACATTCGCGAAGTTGTACTCGTCACTGATGACGAGATCGTCGAAGCGCAAAAACGATTGTGGGAATCGGTGCGAGTTCTTGCGGAGCCCGGAGGGGCTGCGGCATTTGCGGCACTTCTTTCAGGTCGATACAAAGCTGAATCTGGTGAGCGAGTCGGCGTAGTTGTGTGCGGCGGCAACACCGACAAAGTTTCGTTTTAGTCTTGCTAATCCTGTAATCCTGTCACCATTTCTCGCGCGGCACGCAAGCCCGACGCGATCGCGCCATGCACAGTGCCATGATGCCCTACTGTATTTGTCGCCTCGCCGGCAAAAAATAAAGTGTCTTCCAAGGGCCGCGCCAACTGGGCCTGCGCGTCAGTTCCACCCAGCGGAATATAGCTGTACGCGCCGCGTGAGAATGGATCGTGCTCCCAGTTGTGCGTGTAAAACTCTTCCAACAATTGCTCGAGTGAGGTCTTCGACACGCGAAAGATGTGCGCGAGCGATTGAAGCGCATGGTCCAACAGCGAATCGTCACTTTCGGTTGATAGTCTTTCAGCACGTGGTCCACCGGCCCAGCCGTTGAGTAGCGGAGCGTTGCCTGGAAACTGCGTCCACCACGTCGGCAGTGTTTCAGCGGGCGCGTGAATGAAGGTGAGGTCCTTCAGCTCGTCCGAAGCAACCCAGAAAGGTTCGCGAAAACGCAGAATGACTTTTACAGCATTACCCATAGCCAGTTTGTTCGCTGCAATCTCTGTTTCACTCAGCGCGGGTTTGAATCGCACGCGATCGGTTTTTTGCAGCAGGGGCAGCGGCAGAGTGATCAATAGCCGGCGAGCTTTGAATTTGTTTTCGGTATTCGTTAACACCGCAACCTGGTTTCGTTTCCAATGCACCTCCTCGACAACAGTGTTGAGATGAAAACTCGCGCCTGCGGCAACAGCATCGTCATGCAGAGTCTGAGCTAACAATCCGTAACCATTCTGAATTCGAAATTGTTTGTCGTCTTCGATTTCTTCGGCCGCTTCGTTCGTCTTATTTAAGCCCCGCACACTGATGCGGTCGGCGTGGGCGGCGTGAAAGCCCTCGACGTACAGAGTGGCGATCGACCTGACATCCTCGATTTGAGTTTTCCGTTTGTACTGGTCGAGAAACTCAGTGAAGCTTTGATCGAGTCCGGCGTAATGGGCCATTTCCTCCATCACATCTTCAACCTTGGACCAGAACTCGCCCGATTTGGTCAGTACACCATTATGCAAATGCCAATGAGTGTTTGGGACTTGTTGAAGCGAGAGTTTCGCACGCTCGACGATCGTCAACGTTTCGGGTGGCTTGCCATGCACGAACTCCGCACCGAGCTCGATGGGAAACTTGTCGAAATGAGTATTGATTCTGCCACCGATTCGATTGCGCGCTTCAAGCACAATCACTTTGAGCTCCGCAACACTCAGCTCTCTCGCCGCCGCGAGTCCAGCGGCACCGGCGCCGATAACTAGAATGTCAGCTTCATGCTCTATCAAGCTCATACAAATTTCGTAATCTCACTTCTCCTATCCTACTCGCTCCGGTCAAAACTGCAGTACTGAACCACAGATGGCACGGATCGAAGCCACGGATTGAATCCGGATCTGATCCGCGGCTCTGATCCGTGTCATCCGTGGTTAAAATTCTCTTGACACGCGCATCCTAAAAAATTAAATTCAGTTTGTCTTTGTTTTTCACGAAGACGCACTTGCCTTCCCGATCTTCTCAGCAGAAGACTTCGAGTCAAAAAACAACCAAATATTGAGGAGTCACTATGTCCTTCCCCCTGCTCTCCGGACTGCGATCTAACGATTTAGCCATCGACCTGGGAACTGCGAACACCCTTGTTTACGCCAAAGGGCGCGGTGTCGTGCTCAGCGAACCCTCTATCGTCGCTATTAATAAGGTGACAAATAATGTCGAGGCGGTCGGTAAGGACGCAAAGGAGATGCTGGGGCGGACGCCCGGCAATATCGTGGCGATTCGCCCGATGCGAGACGGCGTGATCGCCAATTTCGAAGTGACCGAGAAGATGCTTCAGCACTTCATCCGCAAGGCTCACAATGGCCGCACCTGGGTCAGCCCCCGCGTTGTGATTGGAATTCCCAGCGAGATCACGCAGGTCGAGCGCCGCGCGGTCGAAGATTCCGCCTATCGCGCCAAGGCGTCGGAAGTTTACCTGGTAGAAGAGGCCGTGGCCGCGGCGATTGGCGCCGG
>JBKPJS010000484.1:0-5987 GCA_046730815.1 Acidobacteriota bacterium | reverse complement strand
GTACTACGTTGGCCGCGCGTTTGGGAAACGAAAACTGGCGCCTTCGATCAGTCCCGGCAAATCGTGGGAGGGCGTTGTCGGCGGCGTCGCGGCGGCGATCCTGATGGCGGCCGTGGCCCATTACTGGTTCTTTCGTGAGTTGCCGCTGAAGTACGCATTGCCGCTCGCGGTGGTCATGACGGTGGTGGGCATCTTCGGCGATCTCGCGGAAAGCGCTTTGAAACGCGGCGCGGGTGCAAAAGACGCAGCGAGTATTCTGCCCGGTCATGGCGGGTTACTCGATCGACTCGATAGCTTGCTCTTCAATGCACCACTCATCTACTATTTTGCCCGCTTCTACTTCCATAGCTGACGCTCCGAATGACCACGAAGAAGATTGTTTTGATTGTTGGCGCAGTGGTTGTTGTGCTTGGATTGCTGGTAGTTGTCTTCGTCGGCGGAATCGCCGGCTTTGCGTTGTACCAGGTCGGAAACAGCGAAGCGGCACTGAAGGCGAAAGATTTTCTTGTTAATAATGAGAAGCTGAAGCTGGAGACTGGCGAAGTCAAAGACTTCGGCAGTATCGTTACCGGAAGCGTCAGTTTTCATGATGGTAACGGTGAAGCAACGGTGAATCTAAAGGTAATCGGTGAACAAAAGACGGTTAATGCCTCGGTTCACCTGGTATTGGTAAGCGCCAGCGCCTGGCGTGTAAGTTCCGCCTCATATGTTAACGACACTGGCCAGACTGTCGAGCTCCTGGACCCCTACGATTCCAAAATATTAACCCCCCTCTTGATTGCATGACCGAGTCATCAATGCATAGCACCAGAGTTGCGATACTTGGCTCAACCGGATCCATCGGGTGCAACAGTCTTCGCGTTATTGATTCGCTAACTACGACGCGCATGCGTGTCGTTGCTTTGGCGGCGGGCACTAATGTCGAACGGTTAGCGGATCAGATTGCGGCCCACCTGCCGGAGTTGGTCTCTGTCGATACTGAAACTGCCGCGCATGATCTGCGCGCGATGTTGTTTGCGCGCAATATTGATCTGCCGCGCATCGTTACCGGCGAAGCGGGACTCGTCGAAGTTGCGACTCATCCGGAAGCTGAGTGCGTTATTTCCGCTACGGTAGGCGCAGTGGGGTTTTTACCGACCCTCAAAGCGCTCGAAATGGGTAAACGAGTTGCGCTGGCAAATAAAGAAACGTTGGTAATGGCCGGCGAGTTGATGACGGAAGCCGCAAGGAAATCGGGCGCTGAGTTATTGCCGGTTGACTCCGAGCACAACGCTTTGCATCAGTGTTTAAGAGGCGAGCGACGTGAGGAAGTGCGCCGGATCATCCTGACTGCTTCGGGTGGTCCATTTCGCACAAAGAACAAAGCCGAAATGAAACTCGCGACCGTGTCGGAAGCGATGCAGCACCCAACCTGGAACATGGGCGCGAAGATCACGATCGACTCGGCGACGTTGATGAACAAAGGCCTCGAAGTTATCGAGGCTCATTGGTTATTTGGGTTTGGCGCAGACGAGATCGACATACTGGTCCATCCTGAATCAGTGGTGCATTCCATGATCGAAATGGTGGATGGTTCCGTGATTGCGCAAATGGGAATCACGGACATGCGTCACGCGATTCAATATGCGCTCACGTATCCTGAGCGACACTCGTGCCAGTTGCCGCCTTTGGATCTAACGGCAATTTCCGGTCTTCATTTTGAAACTCCCGATCTCAATCGATTTCCGTGTATTGCGCTGGCCTATCGCGCATTAAGAGAAGGTGGCACGCTGCCCGCAGCGATGAATGCAGCAAATGAAGAAGCGGTCAGCGCGTTTATCAATGAACGAATCTGTTTGACGGAGATTTCTCAGATCATTGAAACCGTCATGGATCAGCATTCAAATCAACCTGCGACTGACATTCAAACCATTCTCGAAGCGGACCACGACGCCCGCCTCACCGCGCTCGCCGCGATTGAAGAATTAGGCGACAAAGAAGCACATACAGCACAAAAGCTTTAACGGTTTCGTGCGTTTTATGCTTCTTTGTGGCAAACTCGGTTGTGCAACCCGACTCGGAGTCGTCGAGTCTAACTGTGGTTGTTTTGACACAAGACTTTGAGAAAAGGCTCTGAATGACCTATCTAATGTACCTCCTTGGTTTCATATTCATATTAGGTTCCGCTGTCGTCCTTCACGAATTTGGCCATTTCATCGTTGCCAAGCTTTTTAAGATTCGCGTTGAGACCTTTTCGGTCGGTTTTGGCCCTCGTTTGTTCGGTAGGAAATGGGGAGACACTGACTACCGCGTCTCGGCCATCCCACTGGGTGGTTATGTAAAGCTTGGTGGCGATGAGTCAAACGCGCCAATCGAAGGCGCAGGGTCTCAAAATATTCCGCCCGAGGAGATGTTCAATCTTCGCCCACGCTGGCAGCGAGTGCTTGTCGCTCTGGCCGGCCCAGTCATGAATGTTCTTACTGCGCTCGCAATCCCGTTTGCCGGAGCATTTATTTACGGAGTTCCGGCGACGCCGTCTCCAGTGGTCTATTACATTCAGCGAGGTGGTGCTGCGGAGCTGGCCGGACTCAAGCAAGGCGATCGGATCATTTCGTTCAACGGTAGTGAAAATCCGACTTGGGACGTTATCAGCGGTGATGCATTGCTCTCGCCGGGTCGCCCGTTGCCTGTAGTTGTAAATCGAGATGGCTCGGAAGTCTCTCTCTCGATAACACCGACCACGCGAACGGAGAATGGCGACTCAGCAGGCTCTTTGGATTTCGTTCCCGACTACGGCGGGTTGCCGGTCGTCGTAGCTCAAGTGCAATCAGGCTCGCCGGCGGCGGACTCGGGCTTGAAAGAGGATGATCGCTTCATCTCGATCGGTGGCGAAAGCGTCAAGAGCTCGGAACAAGTCACCCAATATATTCGCAATCACAATGCGCAGCGGATTCCGATTACTATCGAGCGTGGCGGCCAGACCATTCAGCTTACGACTGATGAGCGCCGCATCGACGGCAAGTTGGGAATTCTCGTTACCGAACGGTTTCCACTGCACGCGGCTGGGATTGGTTCGGCTGCGAAATATGCCTACGACACGAACATTCAGATTTTGCGTTTGACTGGCAAGGCCCTGGGACAGGTTTTTACGGGACAACGATCCGTGCGAAATACCCTGTCGGGCCCGATTGGAATCTACCAGGCCACGCAAAAATCAATTGAGAAACTCGGCTGGGACGGAGTCTTCGGAATGCTCGGTTTTCTCAGCCTGAACCTCGGAATCTTCAATTTGCTGCCAATTCCGGTGCTCGATGGCGGCGCGATTTTCCTCCTGCTAATCGAAGGATTACTGGCGCTGATTGGTTTGTCGATCTCTGCGGCGGTCCGCGATCGTATTCAGCAAGTAGGATTCGTGGTGGTGTTGCTGTTGATGGTTTTTGTAATCAGTAACGACCTGCTGAAAACCTTCGGCGGAAATCGCGAGCCGGAGAAACCGCCGGCCGCCACGGCTCCGGCAAAATAGGTAATGCGTAAATCGCGACCAGTTCAAGTTAAGCACATTCAGATCGGTGGTGGCGCTCCGGTAGTGATCCAGTCGATGACGAAGACTGACACGTCCGACGTGGGCGCGACTGTAGCGCAAATCGAAGAGATGATGCGGGCCGGTTGTGAAATTGTCAGGCTTGCCGTTCCTGACAATGATGCGGCCGTTGCTTTGAAAGAGATTCGTAAGCGAGTGCCCGATGTTCCTCTCGTCGCCGACATTCATTTCCATTACAAACTGGCGTTGATGGCTTTGGAAGCCGGCATCGATAAGCTGCGGCTGAACCCGGGCAACATCGGCGCGCACGAACGCATTCGTGAGGTGGTGCGCGCAGCGCAAACTCAGAAGGTGCCAATCCGTATTGGAGTGAACGGAGGTTCGCTCGAGAAGGATCTACTCAAGAAGTATGGCACCGCTACGCCGGAAGCGATGGTGGAATCAGCGTTGCGACATATTCAGATCCTCGAAGATCTCGATTTCACAGACATCATCATCTCGCTGAAAGCTTCCGACGTACACCGGACCGTTGCCGCTTATCGTCTGCTCGCGGAGAAGGTGGATTACCCATTTCACCTGGGTGTCACTGAAGCAGGCACATCGTTCAGCGGCACTGTGAAATCTTCCATCGGTCTTGGCATTCTGCTTCACGAAGGAATCGGCGACACGATCAGAGTGTCGCTCGCGGCAGAGCCGCAGGAAGAAGTTCGTGTTGCCTGGGAAATTGTGAAGTCGCTGGGGCTCCGCACACGTGGAGTGACGGTGGTTGCTTGTCCAACCTGCGGGAGGTTGGACGTTGACAACTTCGTCGGCATAGTGACCGAGATAGAACGGCGGCTAGCCCACATTGAAGAACCGCTACACCTTTCCATCATGGGCTGCGCGGTGAATGGTCCAGGCGAAGCTCACGACTCGCAACTCGGAATAACCTTCGGACGAGGCGTGGGGATGATCTTCAAAGATGGTGTGCCGATGCGCAAAGTGGCGGGCGAGAATATCGTTGAAGCGTTCGTGATGGAAACCGAGAAGTTGTTGGCGGAAATGAAAAATCAGCCGCAGATAAACGCAGATGTACGCTAATCAGGTCGCTTTCTGATCAGCGTGTATCTGCGTTTATCTGCGGCTCTACCTAACTTTTGGGCGCTTTGGAGCAGGAACGTCGCCCGCCATCACCAGGAAAAGCGCATCCGTCGTCACTTTGCGATTGATGTTCACGATCAATTGCTCGCGCAGGTCTTCAATCTGAAGTATCCAGTCAGCCGCACGACTCGAGTCCAGTTTCTCGCCGATCTCCTTCAGCTCAGCCGACAAGTCTTCGTTGACGAGATGATCTGACCCCACTCCCAGCGACAACATCCACGCGTCACGAATCAGGGTCTCCAGCACGTCGAGGCGTTCTTCAAACTCGTCCTTGTACTGCGCTTCGTTGAGTTGCTCTGCTGAACGGAGCAGTTGCGATCGATCGTCGCTGACTACCAACGCATTTAGCACTTTGAGCATTGCTTTTCGTTGCGAGGTGAATGTGACCAGGTCGTTCGACAACGCTCGGCCCATGCTTCCGCCCGCAGCGCGAGCTCGGAGCCGCGCGGTCTTGCTGTCCACCAGATTGTTTTTAATCAAGTGAGATTCAATTTCAGCCGGAGTGAGTGGTGAGAACCGGATCATTTGGCAACGCGAAAGGATCGTCGGCAGAAGCATCGCCGGACGCGCTGTGATCAGAATAAGGTGCGATGTTTTGGGTGGCTCTTCGAGCACCTTCAGAAGAGCATTGGCTGAAGCATCGTTGAGTTTATCGGCTTCGTCGATCAGAAAAACTCGCGCCTTGCCTTCGAACGGCCGGAAGTTGGCTTCCTTTTCGATCTGGCGCATCTGCTCAACGCGCAACACACGCTTGGGCGCAACAACCAGTCCGACGTCGGGATGGTCCGTCCAGATTATTTGCGTCCACTCGTCCGCATCGTCACGTTGCGGGTAGTTTAATGTGGCGATGCGCCTGCAAGAAGGACAGACGCCGCATGCTTCATGGTCCTTCGGTGAACGGCAGTTCAAAGCGCGTGCAACTTCGAGGGCAAACAGTTTCTTGCCGACACCTTCTTCACCCGCGAACAGCAGCGCACCCGGCAGCCGGTCAGAAACCAGCATCCGTTTCAGCACTGCTTTTACTCGTGAGTGGCCGGTAAGCTGATCAAACATGGTTCATTTCCGATTGCTAATTGCCAATTCTTAAAAATCGGCAATTGGCAATTGGCAATCGGCAATTGCGATGTGACCTCTAGTCTGTAAATACGGAACAATTATTTCTCTGACACGCTCCTGTGTGCGCTCGACTGGCCCACTCGAATCGATAAGTTTCACTCGTTCCGGCTCGGCCAAGGCAATCTGGAAATATGCATCGCGCACGCGAGTGTGAAAATCAGCGTGCTCAATATCCAGACGATCGCGTGACGAAGTTTTATTAGTCGAGCGT
>JBKPJS010000483.1:0-4038 GCA_046730815.1 Acidobacteriota bacterium | reverse complement strand
GAAAAGGCTTTTTCTGATCCGCGTTTTTCTGCGTAAATCTGCGGCTTACCCTGCTTGGCCGGTGAACACGCCCGTATCGACACTCCGCGGATTACCCAACACCACGAATCGAATATTGCGCATGTATTTCTGTGCGACGCGCTGAATGTCAGCAGGTGTAACTGCCGACAGCCGCTCGAGGAAATCGACCGAATTGCGCCAGCCGCCTCCAATCAATTCATATTGGGCCAACTCGCCGGCCTGAGCAGCATTCGTCTCCTGTCCGAGATAGTAAGTAGTTAAGTACTGCGCAATCACGGCGTGAATGTCGTCGGCCCCGACGGGTTCATTCTGTAGTCGAGCAATCTCGCTCAACATCACTCGAATCGACTGATTCGCATCAACCGCCGTCACATAAAGTCCACCCACATTCGCGGCCTGCGTTCGCAAAAACGCATCCGGCGCGTACGAAAGATTTCGCTTCACGCGCACTTCTTCAAACACACGATCGCGCAACAGTGAACTCGCCACGCGCATGGCGTAGATGTCCGGCGAAGTCAGCGATGGCGCCGTGAACAATCCCTGAATGTAATTTGTCGGTAGTTCTCGCGGAGTAATTTCAACCGAAGACTTTTCAAACGCGAGCTGCGGCACTTCTTTACTCTTGTAGTTGCCACGCGGCAACTTGCCGAAACTCGCAGTCACTAAATCGCGCACTTCAGTCGGGTTCAGATCGCCGACGATCACGAGCAAAAGTCGAGACGTTTCCATGAGGCTCGCGTGGTAGCTACGCAGATCTTCCGGTGTCAGCTTGGCCACTGTCTCAGGTGTGCCGCCGGTATCGTTCAGATACGGGTGACCGGCATAAGCCACCTTTTCCTGCAATTTCTGCAAGTAGACATCGGGATTATCGGTATCGTCGCTGAGCGATACGACCAGCCTCTCCTGAACCAGCGCAACATCTTCCTTCGTAAACGAAGGCCTTAGCGCGACGTCAGTAAAAATCTGCCACGACTTATCGAAGTGCATGCGCGTGGTTGCCAGCGACAACACCGAGTAATCATTGTTCGAACTGCTTCCGATCACAGTTCCCATGCGCGACAGTTCACTGCGCATCCGAGCGCGTGGGAAATTCGTCGTAGCTTCCGTCGCCGAGCTAAGCATGAGTGTTTCGATGCCGGCGTTTTGCGCGTTGATGTTGGCTGCGCCGCCGCGGATGAAGAGGCCAGCAGCTACCGTGAGGCTTCCTTCGCGCCGTTTCAACAGCACCTTCAAACCGTTAACGTCAAACTCAGTGACGAGCGCTGCCTGTTTTGCAACGACGCTTTGAACGGTCTGTTGTGCCTGCCCCTTACCTTGTTGAGTCGCGTGCGAAGCTTCGCTGCCGCCTGCAAGCAAAATGGCGATCAGCAATACGTTGCTTAGCATGCGCCCAAAAAACCATCCACAGATTTGACTGATTCTTTTCTGTGTAATCTGTGGACGGATTTTATGGTTAAGTACGAATTGACTCATGATCATTTGTTCACTGTCCCATTAGCTCTTCCGGTGTAATTTTGATCCTGGCTTGCGCTTCGTTCGACATTAAAGCGAGGCCGACGTGGGGCTTGCCCTGAATGTAAGTCGTGATGTAGCGGCTGATGTCGGCGCGCGATGTAGCGCGCAAGCGTGGGAGATAACCGCGGAAGTACTCGAGCCCGGTCGAGGCCCACCAGAAACTCAGCGTGTGTGTGTAGTCGCTCAGCTTCTCACGTGAATAGAGATCGTCGGCTTCGAGCAGTGCTTTGGCGCTTTCGAGCTGTTCGTCGGTGTAATAGTCTTTGTCGTTGAAGTGGGCCACTTCTTCATAGAGGGCCTTGATCGCCGCGCGCGCTTTGTCAGGAGTTGTTTGCGCGATCAGAGCGATTGGACCAACGTTTCGTTGCGTGTAGTAGCTCAAATCAACGCCTGTTACTAAACCGGTGTCCACGAGATTTCTTTGGAACCGTGAATTTGGCTGCCGCAGAATGAAAGAAAAAACGTCGGCTGCGTAAGTCGCCGGATTGTCCTTGCCAATCGATGGTCCATGCCAACCGATGTTGATAATTACATTCTGCACCGGCTGACCGATCACAGCGCCTTCGCTCTTGGCCAGCGGCGGGTGCTCCACGAGCGGGAACTCGACGAACGGATCCTTTTCACGCCGCGGCCAATCGCCGTAGAACTCCTGCGCCATCTTTACAACTTCGTTAGGATTGACGTCGCCCGTCAAAACAAGCGCTGAATTGTTTGGTACGTAGTAGCGCTGCTGGATCAAGCGCATCATGTCAGTGGTCGAGCCGGAGACGGTCTGCCTGTTACCGAGGGGATTCTTGCGGCTGGTGTATTTGAAGAAGAGCCGGTTGTTCATCTCCTGGGTCAGATAAAAGAACGGGTTCGACTCGTTGCGATCGATCTCGCCAATTACCACCTGCTTCTCGCGAACAAACTCGCGGTCGTCGAAGAGCGGATAACGAGCAGCGTCCTTCATGAACTGCATCGCGGTGCGAAGATTCGGGCTCGTGGTAGTGAAGTAATAGTCAACTACTTCTTCGCGCGTCGTGCCGTTATAGGCAATCCCCATCTGGCCGATTGCTCGCAGGTACTCTTCGGCGTTTGCAATCGCACGATTCTGTTTGAAAAACATGTGCTCGTATAAATGCGAGAGGCCGTTCAGTTCGGGTGGCTCGGTGTAAGAGCCGTTTTTCACGGCCAGTTCAATCGTGACGAGAGGAATCGAGTGATCTTCGAGAATGATTACTTCCAGCCCGTTGGGAAGCACCTGACTGATCAGCTTCGCTTCGGGCAATCGAGCCGGCGCCGCGGCCGCAGGAGCCGGGGTTGGTCGTGCCGCGCGCTGCTGCGTCGCCACTCGCGCCGATAGTGTCGAAGGCGACAGTAAAGTAAATAGAAGTAAAAGAACGAGCAAACTTCGTTTCACAGATAACTCCATGTTGGACATTGATGTTAGTCGTGGGGAAAAGGTTATCTTGATAAGTAAAAATAAACAATGTGAGGCCAGGTTATAGCCGCAGATTTACGCAGAAAAACGCAGATCAGAAAAGCAATTTTCTGATCTGCCTTTTCTGCGTAAATCTGCGGCTCAATTCGTTCAACGCTTCCGGGCGACTATTGAGCGGGCCTTTTGCCGGAGGATGGTGCGATATGCGGCCGCACCGGTGCCTGCTGCATTTGACGACCATTGAATTCGCGGCGTGCCGCGAGCGGTGGTTTCGCCTGTCATCTGCATCGAGTAGCTGCGTTTGTCATTCGGTACAAACAAAACAAGACGTCGCAGGTTGCGGTTCTCATTCGAATCTTTACCAGTGAAGAGCAGTTCCTGATAACCATCTTCGTCGGCGTCAACCAGTTCAGCACTCCAGCTCGCATGGCTAAACCCTTCCGTGTCGAGCCGTCCTTGCGCGGTTAACCGGTATTTGCCGGCGCGCTTTTGCAGTACGAGGAAATTCGTGCTACCCGCCTTTCGTTGATTGTTGACGACAACGATCGCCGGGCCTGAATCAGTGTCTACGATTTCCAGATCGCCTACGGAGCCACGAGCAAATCGCGCCGCAACCTTCCGTGCCTGATCGACGGATAACACTGGCGCCGGATTTTCACGTGGTTCTGCTGCGCCGCCCACTGCGGGAATATCATTGCGCCAGGAGACAGGCGTCATTTGAAATTGCGAGGCAGCAACGGGGAGGGCCGAGTTCGGAACGCGTGGTTCTGAAGCGCTCTGCCCCGTGTAGCCCCAGGCGAGCAGCGCGCTAAGAGTTGTTACCAGCACCGCCGGCGCGCCGACTCGAAACATCAAGCCTCGACCAGCGTCGGCTGCCGCGACCATCGCCGAAAGGGGCTCCAGATCCGGCAGCGTGCTTTCAGGCCGCGAAAGACTGCGTTCCAAAAGCAGTTTGGCGAGGGCAGCAGTACGCGGTCGATCCTCGGGACGTTTTGCGAGCAGAGTGTGAACTGCCAATGCCAAAGGACGAGCGATATCTTGCCGCAATCGGGGCAAAGGCGGAGCCGGTGCAGTTGCTT
>JBKPJS010000482.1:0-6996 GCA_046730815.1 Acidobacteriota bacterium | reverse complement strand
TCTTCAGTTGCCGCATCTTCAAGCGCGCGCACCACAGTGGTTCCCACCGCGATGACACGGCCGCCGCGCTGCCGCGCGACCTCTACCGCTCTAGCCGTTGTTTCGGGAATGCGATACGGCTCGTCGAAAGGCAACAGTCGGTCGAGATCTTCGTCGCCGGTCGATGAGATACCTGCGGCGTGAGTGATGGTCGCGAAGTTAACTTTGTGTTCACGTATCGTTGCCAGTACATGCCAATCAAGCACGAAGCTCGCTGAAGGTGGCTCAAACGCGACCGGCGGTCCGGCGATTCTGGTCCATACGTCCCAAAGCTCCAAAGACGTTTGCATGTGCGCGTACTGAATCGGCTTGCCGTGACTGGCTAAACCAGCCCAAACTTCGTCAGGCGTACCCGCAAAACGAAGTGATACCAATCGCGGATGATCGAGCAAACCCGCCACAGTCGCGCGTAATGGACCAAGCAGCAACGTGTCGCCGCGCTTTATCACAGGAGGCAACGGTCGCTGCTCGGTGCGTGTGTGAAAGTCGCCCTCGCCGAAAACGATTGCGCTAAAGCGACTGACGTCTGTCGGGTTCAACGAAGGCCGTCCGGCAAGTCGCACTTCAATAAGTTTTCCGGTTTGCTGGTGCACACCAGTGAGACTGGCGGGCAGCGTGGCGGCGTCGTTCGCGATCACGAGATCGTTTGGCCGCAGGAAGTCGACGAATGCCGACCGGGGAACATGAATGATTTTTCGCTGGGAATCGACTACGAGAAGTTTTGCGTCCGGCGGACGCTGCACTGCTGCTTCGGCGGCAATCATGGCCACTCCTTACTACTGGTGCATCAACTCTCCTACGGGGAGACTCGCTGCGATGGCCTCTAAAAGCTCCTGCGCCGATTGCTCCGGACGTTTTAGCGTCGAAGGATCCGCGTCGGGTATGGCGGCGGCGTGCATCGGCGTATCCATGTCGCCTGGATCGAGCGAAAGGAATCGCACCCCTTCCGCTGCGTGCTCTTCGTTCCAAATCCGACTTAAGTGATGCAGCGCGGCCTTACTCGAACTGTAGGCGCCCCAACCGGGATAAGCATTTATGGCGGCGTCGCTCGAAATGTTGAGCACAACAGAGCCGCGTCCTTCGCGAGCGGAAGCTGCCAGTGCTCCAATCAATGCTTTTGTCAGCCGGAACGGACCGAAGACATTGGTAGCAAATGCGCGCTCGAGGTCTTCACATTCAGTGTCCGACAGCATCGCCAGCGGAGTTGGTCCAAGATCAGAGGCGTTGTTGATCAGCACATCCAGGCCACCGAGCTCGCCTGTTATTTGAATCGCCATGGGATAGATATCGTTCTTGGCAGAGACGTCACCCACGATTCCGTGTGTACCGGGATTTTCGCGCATTACTTGCTCGACGCGTTCGCGGGTGCGTGCAACAAAGGCGACGCGGGCGCCTCGATTCGATAATTCGCGAACCAGGGCGAGGCCGAGCCCTGAAGTTCCTCCCGTAATCGCGACTCGAAGACCGGAAAAAGAATCTGGTGGAAGTGGCGTTGAACTCATTGGAAGCATCCTCTACTTTCTAAAGTTAAACCTTTAGTAAGTAGAAGCGTAGCACCAGCTATTGACTTTGTAAAGAGAGTTCTTTAGAAATATCATTATGAGGGCTAAAACACAGGTTCCGGGCGAGCGTAAGACGCGTCGTGCTATCGCGAAACTCTTGAAAACCGAAGGACCTATCGACTCCGCGCAACTTGCCGAACGCCTCGGACTGACGGCCATGGCCGTCCGGCAACATCTCTATGCCTTGCAGCGCGAGGGCCTCGTGACGCATGAAGCACGACCGGTGCCCATCGGGCGTCCAGCAAAGTTCTGGCGCCTCACGCGCGAGGCTGATCGCCTGTTTCCTGAAGCGTATGCCGAATTGAGTGTGGCTCTAATCGATTCGGTGAAGGATGCGTTTGGTGACGAAGGATTGGAGCGCGTGCTGACCTCGCGTTGCGCTCGGCAAAAGACGGATTACGAAAAGCGCATCCGGCCGGGTGATTCGTTAGAAAGAAAACTTCAGGCGCTGGCAAAGGTGCGAACTGAAGAAGGCTACATGGCCGAGGTCAGAAGGGAAGGCGATAGCAGCTATTTGCTGGTTGAGAACCACTGTCCGATCTGTGCTGCGGCAAATGCGTGCCAGGGTTTCTGCACGACGGAGCTGGAGCTGTTTCGATCCGTGCTTGGAGCGGGAGTGGAGGTTGAAAGGGCGGAGCATATCATCCGCGGCGACCAGCGTTGTGTTTACAGGATTCACATGATTTAGCAGGATTGACATGTAAATCCTGTAAAGATTTTAGCTTTGCGTGTATTTCAGATAGACCGTGCTCGACTCCGAATAGAAATCCAAAGCCTGCGGGCCTTGCTCGCGCATCCCAAAACTCGATTCCTTGGTCCCACCGAACGGTAGTTGATACTCCACTCCGGCAGTCGGAAGATTCACTGTAATCAAGCCCGCTTCAATCCGGTTGATGAACTTGTGCACACGCGTGAGATCCTTTGAGACGATCGAAGCGGAGAGCCCAAAGCGCACGTCGTTCGCGATGCGCAGTGCGTCGTCAAAGTCTTCCGCAACCATCAGTGCCAGCACTGGACCAAAGACTTCCTCCTGTGCGACGCGCATTTCGGAAGTCACGCCGCTGAAGATCGTCGGCTCGACAAAATAACCTTTGTCGTAGTTGTCGCCCGTCAGACGCTTACCGCCACACAACAGTTGCGCACCCTCTTTGTTCGCGATGTCGATGTACTCCAGATCCGTTTTGAGTTGTTCCGCATCGACTGCCGGACCAATTTGTACTCCCGCCTCGAGACCATTCCCGACTTTCAGTTTGCGTGTCTTCTCGACGAGTTTCTCCACCAGCGGTTCGTAAATCGATCTCTCAACGATCGCTCTACTGCACGCGGTACATTTCTGCCCGGTCGAGAAGAAAGCTCCATTGATCAGAATGTCAGCCGCATAGTCCAGGTCTGCATCACTGAGAACAACAGTCGGGTTTTTGCCGCCCATCTCGAGCTGCACGCGAATTCTTCTTTCAGAGACTTTTTTGTAAAGCGCGGTGCCCACGGAAGTCGAGCCGGTGAATGACACGGCCTTGATTTCGGGGTTGCTCGTAAGAGCGTCTCCAACCAAGCCTCCGCTTCCGGTTACGTAATTGATAACGCCCGGCGGTATGCCTGCTTCATGCAGCGCTTCGATCAAACGATAAGAGCTCAACGGGGCGAGCGAGGCAGGCTTAATAACAACCGTGTTGCCGGCAATCAGTGCTGGCGCGATCTTCCAGGCTGGGATCGCACTCGGAAAGTTCCACGGCGTGATCAATGCCACGGTTCCGAGCGGTTTGCGAATCGTGTAGCAGAGTACATTCTCGCGTTCTGAGGGAACCTGGTAAGTAAACTGTCGCGACCCTTCGCCGGCAAAGTAGCGGAAGATGTTAATGGCGCGTTTGACCTCACCGCTTGCCTCAGGCAAGGTCTTGCCTTCTTCTCTTGTCATTTCCTCGCCCAATTGCTGTAGGCGGGACTCGAGAAGGTCGGCAGCTTTGAAGAGGTATTCGCCGCGTTTGGTCGCGGGCAGATCGGCCCACGCTAAACGGGCTGCTGCGGCTGCGCTGCAAGCCTGGTCCACGTCGTCTGCATTTGAAGATTGAAAGAGCCCGACAGTCTCGTCAGTGTTGGCGGGATTGATATTAGGGAATGTCTTTCCTGACTTACTCGCTACCCATTCACCGTTGATGTAATTTTTGAAGACGTTCATGGTATCCACAGATTACACAGATAAATCTAATCTGTGTAATCTGCGGATGGTTTTTATCGACGTGCAACACCGATTTTTCTCTGCACCAGGCTCTCGACGTTGATCTCTGCGCCATCGGCTTTGGCTTTGCGAATGAACTCGCCGTCGATCTTGAAGATGCGCAGTTTAACGACGTCTTCGATGTTGAGATTGGTCAGGCCTTCGTTACGAACCTCTGTCAAAAACTCAGGCGTGATTTTGAATATTTGCATTTTCACAAGACTCTCAAACGGTTCGTTCTGGAAACCCATTTGAGCCACTTGCCTGACGAAATCTGCGTCGATTTTAAAGATGCGGGCCTTGACCAGTTCTTCCATGCCGAGGTCGTTGAAACCGCTTGCCTTCATCTCACGCATGAACTTTGAATCGATCTTGAAAATGGCGGCTTTGAAGAGATCGTCGACGTTGAGTTTACTGAAACCTGCCGAGGCGAGATCGTCGGCAAGTGCGGTGGTCACGTTTACAGTGGCGGCGGCAAATAGACGATCCTCGTCGTCATCACGTACGAAATCGAATCCGCGGCTCTTCATTGCAGAGACAAACGCGGGGTTGGGCGTGAAGCGAAAAGTGCCCGAGCCTTTCCCATTTTGGAAGCTGCCTTCGAAATCGATTTTGCCCGCTTCGCGCACGAGGCTGAAACTGACCGGGCCTCCGTTCAGCGCCTGCTCGCGAGTTAGGCCTTGCAGCTCAGAAAAATCATAGGACTGGCCGTGCTGGTGTCTGCCACCGTCTTTATTGCGACGTTCCTCAAGGTTCAATTGAATCTTGGAATTATCCTTGGAAACTGAAGCCGTCCAGTCGCCGCTTTTTTCATTCTGGGCGCCGGCATTTACGCCTGCTATCCAAACGAGCAGCATCAGGCTTGTGATGAGAGCCAATCCGAGAAAATAGCGGTTCCAAACAGTCTTTGACATTACGGACCTCCGGGGAATTCAAGATTTCAACATTAGAACACCCACGGGCTGGAGTTTGTGACGGAAATTTAGACAGGATTGACAGGATGAACAGGATTTTTGGATATCCTGTAAATCCTGTTACATCCTGTAATCCTGTTAAGTGTCTTTCTTTTTCGTTATGCTTGGTGGCAGTAGGAGGATGCACATGCCAGAGAAAGAGACGCTCGAACGAGCCAATCAA
Source organism: Acidobacteriota bacterium (assembly GCA_046730815.1). GTDB lineage: Bacteria > Acidobacteriota > Blastocatellia > Pyrinomonadales > Pyrinomonadaceae > PSRF01. The sequence continues at coordinate 2,043 of JBKPJS010000482.1, read as the reverse complement.
GATAAGAGAGAAGGAAAAGCCCCGAGCACACAGGCGGGTGAGTTCGTTCGAGAGGAGATCGAGCACATTCGTGAAGGCAAGCATGGCGCACGCTCGACGAAGCAGGCGATTGCGATCGGACTTTCGAAAGCGCGACGTGCTGGTGTTGATTTGCCGCCGTCTAAGAATGCTTCGAAGGAGACTAAGGAGCAGGCGGCGCGTGACACGCGTAAAGCGAAGAGCGGACGTAAAGTGGCCAAGTCAGCCAAACGCTCACGCGCAACTTTGAAGGCGCTCAAGCGGGAAGGACACAGCGCGGCATCGAAGAAGGCGCTTTCTCGCCAGGCGCATAAGGCGGCAGCGAAACGCTCGGCAGCTTCGCGTTCGCGTTCCGCAAAGAAGGCGGCCGCGACGAGAAAGAAATAAAGGCCACAAAGAAGCACAAAAGCACAAATGGCTTTCTGAAAATGTTTTGTGCGTTTTGTGCTTTCTTATGGCTGTGATTTCGTTGACAGTATTTGCCGCCGCAAGCTAATCTGTTATCCCGTGAATCACACGGTCGCCATCGTTCCCGCCCGCCTCGCGTCGACCCGTCTCCCAGGAAAAGCGTTAATCGAAATCGCCGGAAAACCCATGGTTTGCTGGGTCGCGGAGCGGGCACGCGCGGCTCGCAATGTTGAACGGGTGATAGTCGCTACCGACAGCCAACAGATCGTTGACGTCGTCCATTCAAGCGGTATTGAGGCAGTGTTGACGTCCGCTCACCACACGAGCGGAACTGATCGCGTCGCCGAAGTTGCAGCGACAATTCCAGACGCCGAGATCGTCGTTAACGTGCAAGGTGACGAGCCTCTGATCTCGCCACAGACGATCGAACGAGCGGTCGAAGCAATGGCTGTTGAGATCTCAAACAACGGCGCCGGAATTGTAACAACCTGGGAGCCCATCGAATCGTACGACGATCTGCTGAATCCGGACCTTGTGAAAGTTGTTCTGGACGACGACGAGAACGCAGTTTACTTTTCGCGTTCACCGGTACCTTATCCGCGCGACGCGGTGAAGAGACACGGCTCGCCGGAAGCGGCACTTGAAAACGAACCGGAGCTGCTGAAGCTTTTTCGCAAACATACGGGACTTTATGTCTATCGCCGCGATGTGCTGCTGGAGTTCACTAAGTGGCCGCAATCCCAGCTCGAAAAGATTGAGGCACTGGAGCAACTGCGGGCGTTGGCGCATGGAGTGAAGATCAAGGTCGTTGAAGCCTGTACAGCTTCAACCGGAGTAGATACTGTGGAGGACCTCGAGCGAGTGCGAGCACTGATCGAGTCTTCGAATCTGATAAGAGCATGAGCGACTGGATTGGAGTGGGGATCATCGTATTCATAGTCCTCTGCGGGCTGTTTGGATTATCGCGCCTGAGCAAGCCTTACGATGTATCGACTGAAGAATTCGAGCGACGTGCGCAAGAAGGACCAGGCTTACTGGGCGCGGGCCTCGTGGGAATTCAGAAGGCACTCGATCCCGCGATGGAAAGAGCAGTCGAAGTTCAGGAAGATGTAAAGCGAGGACGTTACGACGGAGAACAGGAATCCGGAGATCCTCCGGAGACTGGTGATGGCAGCGATGAGAAGGTGAGCAATGGAGAAGCGGATGCCTAAATATATCTTCGTTACGGGTGGTGTGGTTTCCAGCCTTGGAAAAGGCCTGGCAGCGTCGTCAATCGGATGCGTGCTCGAAAGCCGCGGCCTGCGCGTGGCGCTGATCAAACTCGATCCCTACATCAACGTCGATCCCGGAACCATGTCGCCTTTTCAGCACGGCGAGGTTTTTGTCACTGACGATGGTGCGGAGACAGATCTCGATCTCGGCCACTATGAGCGGTTCACGCACGCTCATCTCTCACAATCCAACAACTGGACCACCGGCCGAATTTATCTTTCAGTAATCGAGAAAGAGCGTCGCGGCGATTACCTCGGCAAGACCATTCAAGTCATTCCGCACATCACCAACGAAATAAAAGACGCGGTGCGCAAGGTTGCTGAAAACGACAAGCCTGACGTAATC
>JBKPJS010000481.1:0-1369 GCA_046730815.1 Acidobacteriota bacterium | reverse complement strand
ATCCCGCTCAGCACGAGGACAAACAGTCCGAAGCTCGACATCGCAAGAAGCAAGATGCCCGTCAGATCCGAATGTGGATGTTTGCCGGGGCTTGGTATGTCGGTGCGGCGAACTTCATGCCCGTGACTCTTAATCACCTCTTCGACATCGGCCACTACGCGTTTTATGTGGTTCTCGTCAAACCTATTTTCCGCCACCAGAATATTCAGTTGATTGAGATAAGGTTCTTCGCCGAGTTGGACCAGCGTAGCGAGATTGATGTAACCGTAAACTATGTTCTCCATGCGCGCTTGCGCCTGGCCAACGTCGTGAACGCTGCCGCTAATCACTAGCGGCTGCTCGACGCCATTTGCGGTCTTAACGATAACGGCATCGCCGATGCTGGCTTGGGCAACTTGAAACGCGTCGCGCTCGATCAGGATTTCGCCCGTCGCCGGAGGCCACGCACCCCTCTCCGGAACAAGCTTGCTGACGCGAATGTTGCCGTAGTCGTTAACGACAAACAGCATCAGGTTGCGCCACTGCACTGGTCCAGACTTGAGCTGCCCACTAATTGTTCGTCGCGGCTCCGCGTCACTCACTTCCGGGTTTTGCAGAATGGCTTTGACCAGCTCGTCGTCAATCGAATCAATGCGGATCACCGCCGAAGCCGGATTGGTAGCGAGATAACCTCGATCCAGTTCACGAGTAAGGATTGCGTAAGAAGAAAGCACTGCGGCGAACGCGGAGATGCCCAGCGCGATGGCGAGCACAACGAGCACGGTGCGCGCGCGTTCCTGCCAAAAATCGCGTATCGCTTTCCGCCAGAGTGTATTCATGGTTGAAAAACCATCTGTGTAATCTGTGGATGGATTTTGCCGTCAGAAATTTCGATCCTGCGATCGATTACACGTGCGATGTCGGCCTCGTGAGTGGCGATGACCACTGTCGTCCCTTGATTGGCCATATCCCGAAAGAGATCGAGAATGGCCGTCGCAGTAACAGAATCGAGATTGCCGGTCGGTTCATCTGCAAGCACGAGAGGCGGGTCGTTCGCGAGCGCTCGCGCGATCGCGACACGCTGTTGCTCGCCGCCGGAGAGAGTCGCTGGTAGCTTGTCTGCCTGCGCGCCGACAGCAACACGATCGAGCAGCGCAAGCGCGCGTTTGCGCCGCTCCCGAAAGGGAAAGCTTTTGCAAAAATCCATCGGCAGCATTACGTTCTCAGCGGCTGTAAGTGTCGGCAGCAGTTGAAAGAACTGAAACACAAATCCGACGTTTCGACCGCGCCACACAGCCAGCTTGTTTTCCGATAGACCGTGAATCGCTGTGCCTGCAACGTCGACTGAGCCCGATGACGGGCGGTCGATGCCGGCAACCATGTTGAGGAG
>JBKPJS010000480.1:0-13511 GCA_046730815.1 Acidobacteriota bacterium | reverse complement strand
GCCCGTAGCCGTTCTCGCGCCAGTGGCCGGTTCAGAATTCGCCTTGTTGCGCGCCTCGCTTTGCGCAAACACGCATACGCTCGCGATAACCACAAAGACACAACTGAAGAACACTCTTCGGAGCATAGAGGACATGATGTTTCTCCTTCGTTGAGGTAGGCCCGAACCGTTCTGTTCTGTGTAAATCCGTGGTCTAGATCTGTCTAATCCGTACTTTTTGCGCACCGAAAACCCGAAGTCATCCAGCGCTCGTTGGCGTGGAAGAAGTTTCGGTAGGTAGCCCTGATATGCAACTGCGGCGTCGCGAACGAGCCGCCGCGCAAAACTTTTTGGTTGACGAACCACTTATCGTTGTACTCATCAAACTCTGACTTGAATCCCGGATAAGGCACGTAATCCGATGTGGTCCACTCCCACACATCGCCAATCATTTGCTGGCAGCCGTAAGCGCTCGCGCCATCCGGAAAGGCGCCAACCGGAGCGACTGACCAGAAACCGTTCTCGAAAAGATTTGTATTGCCGCTGCCGGGACTGGCATCGCCCCACGGAAACGCATTCTTGACTTTGCGGCGCGCATCATAACACGCCGCCTTTTCCCATTCGTCTTCGGTCGGCAATCGTTTGCCGGCCCACTTTGCAAAGGCTGAGGCTTCGAAGTAACTCACGTGGAAAACAGGCTCGTCTTTCCTGCTCGCGACAGGATGTAAACCGGAAAAATCTCGAATCATCCATTCGTTATCGTGCAGTTCCCAGTAAAGCGGTGCGCGCCACGGTTCGCCATTGACGGTCTCCCAACCTTCTGAAAACCACCAGCGAAAGTTTTGATAACCGCCGTCTTGAATGAATTCGAGAAACTCTCCGTTAGTGACGAGGGCTTTGTCGATTGCGAAGTCTTGCAGGAACACTTGATGAGCGGGCTTCTCGTTGTCGAACGCAAACTCGCTTCCGTTATAGCCCAACGAAAACAGACCACCCTCAACCTCGGCCATTCCCTCAATCTTGATCGCCGGCTTGGGCAACGGTTTCACCGGCGCGTCAAACTGATCGCACAAAAGATGCTTGATGTCATAGACAAGTAACTCCTGGTGTTGCATCTCGTGTTCGAGACCAAGCCTCACCAGCGACCGCACCGTTTCGGCGTTCGGCAATTTGTCCAGCGAATGCAGAAGAGAGAGTACCTGCTCGTCAATATGATTGCGGTATACGACGGTCTCTTTGACGGTCGGTCGCGATTTCGTTCCGCGCTTTGGGCGCTCGATTCGCTCGCCAAAGCCTTCGTAATACGAGTTGAAGTAAAAAAGGTAATCCTCGGAAAAGACACGATAGCCGGGCTTGTGTGCCCGCAGGACTGTTTCAAAGAACCAGGAAGTGTGGCCGATATGCCAACGCGGCGGGCTCATGAAATCAGCCGTCTGAATAACGTAGTCCTCGATTTCGAGCGGCGCGACGATCTGCATCGTGCGCGCACGAACTTGAGTATAGAGATCGGCAAGGGAAACGGTCTGCTGCCCCGAAAAGTCGCGTATTGTTGAAGCCATGATTTGTTTGCGGGCAATAATACTCGCTACCGCGTCAAAAGAGGAATAGGTCCTATGCTCTAACGATAATCGAATGGGGGCTTTGAGGAAGCACACGGCCTATAACCCGCGCTTTCGGATAGTTTTTTGTTAGCGTGGCGAGCAGAGCTTCTGCTTTAGCTTCAGGAATCGCGATCAGCATCCCACCGGCGGTTTGGGGATCGAACAGTAACTTCACCAGATTTTGATCGACCGAGTCGGCAATGTTGATATCGGCGCCGACGTATTCTCGATTTGTCTTGTCACCACTGGTTAACATTCCTTCAGACGCGAGTTCAAGCGCGCCTTGCAGCAGCGGAACCTCGTTGGCCTCAATCTCGATAGTGACCTTGCTCGCGCACGCCATTTCCCATGCGTGTCCCAGCAGCGCGAAGCCCGTCACGTCCGTAGCCCCCTTCACGTCAAACTCGCGCATGGCTTCCGCAGCATACTTGCCGGGCGTCAGCATCGTTTCCACCGAAGCTGCGACAACGGGATCATCGGCGTGCGCGTTCTTGATCCCTGTGGAAATCACTCCCGTGCCTATTGGCTTCGTCAGAATTAGAACGTCGCCTGCGCGTGCACCGGAATTAGTCGCTACTTTGTTTGGATCGATGATGCCAGTGACAGAATATCCAAACATGATCTGCTGGTTGTCGACGCTGTGGCCGCCAATCAAAGTGACACCATATTTATTTATCGTCTCGAGCCCGCCGCGCATGATTTCGCCCAGTATCGCGGGATCGACACCTTTTTTCGGAAAACATGTGATGGCCATGGCGGTGATCGGCGTTCCTGCCATAGCCCAAACATCGTTGATGGAATTTAGGGCGGCGATTCGGCCATAGTCGTAAGGGTCATCTACTATTGGCGTGAAGAAGTCGAGTGTCTGCACCAGCGCGAGGTCGTCTCGGAGGCGGTATACTCCCGCGTCGTCGGCTGTGTCGAAACCGACAATCAGATTTGGGTCGTCGGGTTGTTTAGGTAGCCCGCTCAAAACTTGAGCGAGTAAGCTCGGGCTAAGCTTCGCCGCTCAACCGGAACACGAAACCATCTCCGTCAGACGCATCGGTCACCTCCTTTCACACACTCAAAACAGCGTCAACACACCGTTCATCGGATCCGCCTCCAATGTTTGAATTTGGTTATACTGTTCGCGCAGGAGTTCTTCAAGGTCCCTTGTCGTACAGTTGCCCCGTCTGATCCAAACGATGTTCGGCGGAAACCCTCTTAGCACGCATAGGTCACTGAAATCCGCGTCCTTGGTCACGATGACAAACGACTGCTCTTTTGCGTATTCGCGGATCTCCAGATCGCTTGCTCGATCCAAACCGAGAACAAAAACATGTTCGGATTGAGGAAACAGAGTGCTCAGGCGGGCAACTAAACTGGGCGGCAAGTTATGATCAAAAAGCAACTTCATTCGGCCGCAACAACAAGAAGGTGCTTCTCACGATCAGCCGCGTAAGCCAGGCAGGCGAGGATGTCTGTTTCCGTAAGATAGGGAAACTCCTGCAAAATTTCTTGTTTGGACATTCCGGAAGCTAGATACTCGAGAACGTCGTAGACCGTAATCCTCATCCCGCGGACGCAAGGTTTACCACCGCGCTTTCCGGGTTCGATGGTAATGAAGTCCTGATAATTCATGGTTTGATAGTAAAGCTAGAAGCCGTCATCGGCAAGCTATGTTTGATAAACTGAGTCGTCACAAGAACTGGGTTAGAGAGGAGTTGCTTGCCCAAACCAATTATCCGCGTTGGACCCGCCGGCTGGTCGTATAAAGACTGGGAAGGCTGGGTCTATCCGCAGAAGCCGGGCAAGTCGTTCGATCCCCTCGAATATCTCTCACGATTCTTCAATACCATCGAGATCAATAGCAGTTTCTACCGGCCGCCGACACCTTCCACAACCAAATCGTGGGTAAATCGGGTTGCCGCAAACAAAGAGTTTGCCTTCACTGCCAAGCTGCACCGTGTATTCACGCACGAACGCGGCAAAGCGATGGCCGAGGATGAAAAAGCTTTTCGCGAGGGCATGGACGTGCTTACAAAGGCAAACAAGCTAGGCTCTGTGCTGCTCCAGTTTCCATGGTCCTTCAAAAACACTGCCGACGAACGGGTTTACCTGGCCAAACTTCTCGAACAGTTTTCCGATTACCCGCTGGTGATCGAAGTGCGGCACACGTCCTGGAACAACGAACAGGTTTATGAATGGCTGCAAGAACGGGGAGTTGGAGTTTGTAATATCGATCAGCCGGTGTTTAAGAAGTCGATTCGCCCAGCGGCGTTGACGACGTCGCCGATCGGCTACGTGCGGCTCCATGGAAGGAACTACCAAAACTGGTTTCGCGACAAGGCGCCTCGCGATGAGCGTTATAACTATCTTTATTCGCTGGATGAGTTAGATCCCTGGATCACGCGCATTAAAGAACTCGCGAAACAGACCCGCGAAACGTATGTGATTACCAATAACCACTTCCGCGGACAGGCAGTGGCTAACGCGGTGGAGATCAAAGCGGCCCTGACCGAGGAGCGAGTCCCCGCGCCTGAGCCGCTATTCAAGGTTTATCCTCGGTTGAGCGAGTCGGCAACCCCGGAGCTCCCAAACAAATCACCGACATTATTCGGCTGAAGCGGCCAACAGGATTTACATGGTTGTTCAGGATGACCTGTAATCCTGCCAAATCTTGTAAATCCTGTCCAAACTATTTTCCCGCTCCGTGGGCCATTACCTGGGCAAAAGAGATTGGAAGGCCGTCCGGATCTATCGCTACAGCGAGTTTTATGCCTTCTCCTTCTCGCTGCGCGGGCGGCATCACGAATCTGATTCCCTTGGCTTTTAGTTCTTCATACGTCTTGTCAACGTCGTCAACATTAAATCCAATCGAGCATGCGCCGGCAGTTTTTGATGGATCTCCGGACGGCTGCTGCTGGCTCGGAATACCGCCTCCATGCAGAGCCAACGTGGTCGTCCCAGTCGCAAACTCGGTCCATTCGGGTGACTGAAACTTCAAAGGAATTCCAAGCTTGTCGCGGTAGAACTCAACCGAACGCTCCATGTCGGAAACGACAACCATCGTGTAATCGATTTGCTTGAACATCTGTCCTCCTTGTCAACGTTTGCGCGCTCTATTACTCCCCATCGACACGATCACGTCAAATTCATCCTTGGTCAATGGCATGACCGAAAGCTGCGACTGGCGGATGAGTGGAAGCTGGCTCAGACGTTTGTCATAGCGGATGGCTGCCAATGGAACCGAAGTCGCTAAAGATTTCACCGGTTTCAGATCAACTGCAACCCACTGCGGATCGTCAGCAGTTGGATCAGGATAGGCACCCTTGACGACCTCGGCCAAACCCACAACTTCTTTTCCTTTGCCGGAATGGTAGAAGAGCACCTTGTCTCCGGGTTTCATAGTGCGCAGATTGTTTCTTGCCTGATAGTTTCGCACTCCAGACCAGTCAGTGCTGCCGTCCTTTACGAAATCATCCCATGAATAGGTTTCAGGCTCCTGCTTCACCATCCAGTAATTGTGCTTGCTCTTCGTTGCAGCTTTCATGAAAGTGACCGTGATCTTTTACAATTGAGCCTAGACCATCCAACACGGAGATGAAAGATGATTAAAGAGGGATCCATTGCACCTGCATTTAATACTAAAGATGCCAACGGGGAAACTGTTAATTTAAAGGACCTTCGTGGCCAGAAAGTCGTGCTCTATTTTTATCCTAAAGACGACACGCCCGGTTGCACGAAAGAGGCCTGCTCTTTTCGCGATGCCTTTGCGGAGTTCAAAAAGAAAGGTATCACTGTGTTGGGTGTTTCTCCAGACAGCGAAGCGTCTCACAAAAAGTTCGAGACGAAGTACAAGCTCCCGTTCACTCTTTTGGCCGACACCGATCGCTCGATCGCGGAGGCTTACGGCGTTTGGGGAGAGAAGAAGTTCATGGGACGAACATATATGGGCGTCCATCGAACCACCTTTTTGATCGATGAGAAAGGCAAGATCAAAAGGATCTTCGAGAAAGTAAAGCCCGAAGATCACGCCAGTGAGGTCCTTAAGGCTTTCGCTGACTGAAATGATTCCGTTTCCAATCGCCGATTGCCAATTTCAATCAACAATTGGCAATCGGAAATTGGCAATGGAGTTAGGCTGCCACCCAGCCTCCAATTTTTTCGGGTTCACCTTCAGGGTTCCTGCCAGGCATTAAGCCATGCAAACAACTGAACGAACTCGGCACGTCGCGTTTCCGTGCGGGCAAACGCGGACCATCATCGAACGTAGCCTCGGCCGCGTCGTTCAGGAAATATAAGCGTGTATTGTCCATGACTTGTGTTCTGATTTCGTGAGTCCAAAGCAGAAGATTGGCTAGCGCGTCGCCTATCTCATCTTTTCCGAGTTTTGTTTCCTGCGCAATCTCACGCTGCGTTCGTGAGCCTCGGCGGATGGCGTCGCGTACGCGCTCCACCGGAGACAACTTGCTCATTGCTTTTGACGGGTATTGACCGCTGGATGAGTCAGCAGAAAGGAGTTCGGCAATATCAACCTGCTGGGCGATATATCTCTTGCGGGCAGATTTGTATTCCTTCAAAGCGCGACGGCTTTGTGTGACTTTATGCCGAATGCAGCTTTTGCAATAAAGATTGCGTCCGTCTTTACGCGCGCGACAAATTCCAAACTCAGATATCGGCAAATCATTTGAACAAATAGGACAATGTTTAATTTCTGGGGACAACTGTATCTCGGTCATTTTTCCGCACTCCACTGGGCATTAAGACTCTTACTGTAATGCGTATTCGGGCAACACTACACCTTGATCCGGCCCTTATAATTCCTCCGGCAAAGACGTCTATTTTTTAATTATTGTTTGGCGAAGGTCCCACTGGGCGACGCCTGGATTGCCTTTGCGCGACTGCCGCACGAGTCACGCCCCACACTTCCCTGACTTTCATTTCGCTGAAGGCTTCCGGGCAATTGCGAGAAAATGAGTGCTGAGTAAACCTTCAAACGATCGATAACAGGCCGCTGATCAAAACTTGTAAATTGGCAATCAATGCTCAGCGAGGGAATCGCATTATAGTGATCGACACTATTTTTGCAACATCTTTTTCAGGTTTGTTTCGGCTCAAAATTAACTCCGAAATTTTGTCGATTAATCGTGACTTCAATCGCGCTTTTTGTAAACGCAAACAATTCACGTACGAGAGGATACGTGATCACATCATGAACATGATGAGGTTGGCTGTTGTGTCTTAACTGTTGCAAAGTGCGGTGACAGACATTCGATTTCTTTAGAAAATTTGACTGCTCGTAAAACTCTAAAAAGCGTTCGCCGTATGTTTGACGCAAGTAGTTCGTATTTGTTTTCAGTGGTCCTACCATTAGTAGATGGAAGGAAAAATCGTTGGACCAAACTATCCGCGCGCGAATCAACTTGCAGTAGATTGAGGCTTAAGGTGTTCATGCGAAAAGCTTTTTGAGTTCGCCGCTCACGTGTGCAAAATGTTCTAAGTGTCCGCTCGTAACAGCTTTGTAAAATTTAGCCCTATGATTTCCACAAAGATTTCCTCAGCTTCTGTGGAAAACGTTGTGCGTTATTTACCACTCGCTCGATCCTTCAAACGGTAAACAAACTTGAGTCCCGACCAGGTCTCATCAATTGCACAGATCTTAACGTCGACCAAACCCGCATCAAGACCGATTCTTTGCACACGCTCGAACGAAAGATCAGTCGTTACTCCTGAGCTCTTCTTTGGCCATGCGATCCAGAGCAACCCATTCGTCGTGAGCTTCTCGGCAAGCTTAGCGAAGTCTCGAGCAAGCGCGCGTTCCGACACGACGAAGAAGAGCACGATGTCGAGTGATTTGGTTGGGCGCTTTACGAACTCTACTCGGTCCGGCAATTCTCCTAGCTCGGATTGAAAATCTTTCGGTGCATTGACTAATGCGATCCGAGATCCTTCCTTGATGCCAAGTTTCTTTGCTAGCGGTGTTGAAGAATATCCGGCCATGTTTCACCAAAGTCGAAGGACTTTCCACCATGTAAAACCCACTAAACTCCAGACAGCGATAGTTACCAAAGAAGTGATCAGGCCAAGAGTCCACCACACTCGTTGGCTTGTATACCCGGCGCCAAAGTAGATCGGCGCAGGTGTGGTTCCATAATGAGTTAGTGAAGCGCCAAGATTAGAAAAGTAAGCCAAAGAAAGCACAGCTAAATAGGGCGGCGTTCCGGCGGCGAGTATCACAATTAGAAACGGCACATACATCGCCGTCACATGCGCGGTAATGCTGGCAAAAACGTAGTGGGCATAGAAATAGATTAACAGAAGTGAGGCCAGCGCCAGCCACCATTTCCAGCCTGTCGTCAAACTGGCTGATGCTTCCGCGAATTTCTTGGTGATTCCTGTCTGGCCCAGGGCTTCGGCCATACGAATAAGTCCACCATACCAGATGAATACACTCCACGCCGATCTTTCGCTAATGAGATCCTCCCAATCCAGGACACCGGTAATCAGGAGCACACTTATCCCGACCAGTGCAACGGCAGCATAGTCAATGCCGTGGAACTTGATTGTCATCCAGAGAATCGCCACGAGACCAAACACGAGTAACATTAACCATTCGGACCATTTCATTGAGCCCATAACCTTCAATTCTTTTGAAGCGAGTTCCGTGGCGGCGGGTGTGTGTTTGATTTCCGGTGGAAAGACTCGATACAACAGCCATGGCACAAGCAAAAGGCTCAATAGCGCCGGAACAATTGCGGCGATGGCCCAGCGTGCGTAAGTAATCTCAATTCCGGTTGCTTCCTTAGCAAACCGGGCAATGATCGGGTTAGAGGCTTGGCCAGTCAAAAACATCGCACAGACGATGACGTTGCACTGGTAGACACTCGTCATTAGGAAAGCGCCCAGCCGACCGGCCGTAGGGCCAGGTCTGGATTCGTAGGCCTCGGCGAGACTTTTGGCAATGGGGAAGATTATTCCCCCCGATCGCGCGCCGGTTGACGGGATCACCGTGGCGAGCACCATTTCCGTGGAACCGAGGGCATAACTGAGTCCGAGAGAATGCCGGCCAATGGCTTTGATAAACAGAAAAGCGATACGCCGGCCCAAACCGGTCTTGATCATCCCTCGTGATATGAAAAAGGCAGCCAGGACTAACCAGACGACCGGATCCGCGTAACCCGTGAGAGCCTCGTTGATTGTCAAAACTCTGAAGACTGGTAGCGCCGTGACTCCCAATAAAACAACCGCTGCGCCAGGAATCGGGCGAACGATTGATCCGGTGATCGTGGCGGCGAAGATCGCAAGCAAACGCCACGACTGAGGCGTAATACCGGACGGAACCGGAATCAGCAAAATAGCAGCAGCTACAAAGAGCACAATTCCCCATCGCAAGAGTCTGCTGCGAAATCCAATCTTATCGGCGGCGTGTTCGTTTTCGTGTGTTTCGACGGGCAGGGATAATGGTTGTTCCACGCGATCGTCCTTTATTGGGCGAACACAAGAGCTTGGGGATACTATTCTCTTAGACACTACTTACTCAAGAGTTTTAATCGTTTGAATCCAATTCAGACACTGTTTACGTAAGTATTTGGCGAACCCGGCGACAAATAGAGGGACTCTAAAAAGCAGGTCTCAAATGGCGGAAAAGTCAGAAAAAGTTACGGACAAACAGCTTTACTTAAACCGGCGACTGTTCATGCGGGCGGCGGCTCTGGCTGGAACTGCGACTGCCAGCACGCTTCTTTATCGGCGACTCAATCCGCCTCCCGCGGAACGCGTTGAAGGCGACAAGCTCGCCGTCGCCGACAAGGCGCCAAAAGACGAGGCGCTCAAGGAAGGTTTTGCAGTAACCGATACGTTGACACCATTAGAAGCTATTACGAATTACAACAACTTCTACGAGTTTGATACGTCGAAGAGCGGAGTCGCGTATGCGGCGAAAGGCTTTGTTACCAGACCCTGGGCAGTATCGGTAGGAGGTTTAGTAAACAAGCCAAGGACTTTTGATCTTGATGAGTTGCTGAAGTTTCCGCTCGAGGAACGCATTTACCGGTTGCGTTGCGTTGAAGGTTGGTCAATGGTCATCCCGTGGATTGGTTTTGCACTGCAAAAGCTGTTAGAGAAGGTTGAACCTGCCTCGACGGCCCGCTATGTCGCATTTCAGACTCTTCTCGATCCCGAGCGAATGCCTAATCAACGTACGGGCATCCTTGATTGGCCTTACGTCGAGGGGCTTCGTCTCGATGAAGCGATGCATCCGCTCACCATTATGGCTACAGGAATGTATGGTGAGACATTGCCACCGCAGGACGGAGCGCCGATCAGACTCGTAGTGCCTTGGAAATACGGCTTCAAGAGTATCAAGTCAGTTGTAAAGATAACGCTTACGGCCGATGAGCCGCCGACAACCTGGAACATACAGGCGCCGGATGAATATGGTTTCTACTCGAATGTGAATCCAAACGTTCCACATCCCCGTTGGAGCCAGGCCACTGAGCGAAGAATCGGTGAATACGGCCGCCGCAACACCCTGTTATTTAACGGCTACGCCGAGCAAGTGGCACATTTGTACCAGCGGATGGATTTGGTGAAGAACTTCTAAGCACATGACCTTTCCTAAACTCGTCGTCTTCGTGAACGCTCTCGTACCGCTCGTGTTGCTCTTATGGGATCTTTACCATAAACGCGTTGGTCCAAATCCGCTCGAGTTCGCCACCAGAACGACAGGAATGTTGACGCTAATATTTCTCAGCTTGACTGTTGCGGTCACACCGCTACGAAAGATCTTCGGCATAAACTCTCTGGTGAAACTCCGGCGAATGCTCGGACTGTTCGCGTTCTTTTACGGCTCGCTTCATTTGCTCACTTACGTTTGGTTTGATCGGCTCTTCAATTTGCTAAGCGTGGGTCAGGACGTGGTACGTCGTCCGTTCATTCTCGCAGGCATGACCGCATTTGTGCTGATGGTTCCGCTGGCGATTACCTCGACCAACAAGATGGTAAAGCGACTCGGAGGAAAGCGTTGGGCAAAACTGCATCGGCTTGTTTACCTGGCAGCAATCGCCGGTGTGGTCCACTTCTGGATGCTGGTAAAGTCTGACACGCGCTTGCCTTTGACGTTCGCATTTATCTTGCTTTTCCTACTCGGATACCGGCTCTTCGTGAAGTACACGCCTTCTCAACAGCCCTCCACCGGTCTTTTTCCACGCGAGTAGTATTCATAGTCACATTCAGCGGCCTTCGTTTAGAATGGTTCGGGATGTGAACAATGTCGAACGAGCGTAGAACTAGCGAGCGGAAGAGAATCCTGCTGGAAGCAAAGTGGAAAAGTATGTCGCGCCGGCACGAAGCTCGGGTTGACGACGTCAGCCTCGGCGGTTGTTTTGTAAATACCTACGGCAAAGTCGAGCTCCACGAAGACGTGAATATCGAGATTGAACTTCCTTCAGGCGAATGGCTGCCGCTGCGAGGACAAGTCGCCTCCTATCAACCTGGAGTTGGGATTGGAATGTCTTTTACTTCGCTAACTGAGAATGAAACTGCTGCGTTGAAGGAACTGATGTTATCGGCAAAAGAGCATATGAGCTAGCGTTTTTTGGGACGGCGCTTCTCATCGTAAAAGACAATACTGAAGGCCAGCACAAAACCGGCGGCAGCGGCGAGTAAAAAAAAGATCATCGCCAATCCCGGGTAGCCAAAGATTCGAAACGATGTCTCGACACGCATCAGCAATGCGGCGCCAACGATAAGAGCAGCGACCACCAAGCCCAGCGTGATCCGGTTGGCCACCTTCTGCAATCCCTCCAGAACAACTTTCTCGTCGATTGCGTCAACTTTGAAACGCAGTTCGTTGTTTCCCACCGCATCGAGGATCCGGTTAACCCGAGTCGGAAACTTTTCAGCAAACTCTTTTAGATCGACGACACCGGACAGCAGATTGCTCGGAGCCACACTTTTGAGGATGTTCTGTTGCAGTATCTCGTTAGCACGTTCGCGAATAATGCTATTGGGATCGAAGTGTTCATCGAGCGTATAGACCACCCGGTCCAGGTTCATGAGGGCCTTTGCGATCATCGTAAACTCGGCCGGTAAACGAAACCAGCAATCGGCGGAAATTCTGGTTATTTCAAGCGTCACTTTGCCTGCGTTCAGGCGACTCAAAACCGCGTCAGAGTTATCAGCTACGAGATCCGTAATTCGCCGTTCAAAAGCGGAGCGATTAAAACCCTCCTTCGCTTCACCCATTTTGATCGCGGCTTCCGCCGCCATCTCGCCTCTTCCTTCGCTGATCGCGAGCAGCAGTCGTAATAAGTTGTCCTGAAAACTGCGCGTCACTCGTCCTACCATGCCGAGGTCGAGCAATGCGATGCGATCGTCATCAGTTAGAAACACATTTCCCGGATGCGGATCGGCGTGAAAGATGCCATCGACGAGGAACTGTTTCAGATAGGCGCCAAAGAATTCATCGGCAAGTGAGGCGCCGTCAATCTCAAGAAGCCGCAGTGGATTGAGTGCGGTGATCTTTTTTCCCGAGATGTATTCCATCGTCAAAACGCGAGTAGTGATGAAATCGTCGATCGGCTCAGGCACCACTATGTCTTCAAACTCCGCAAGGTTTTGCCCGATAGTGCCTAAGTTATTTGCCTCGATGGTGAAGTCGAGTTCGCGAAGCAGACTCTTGCGTAAGTTGACAAGCATGTTTTCGAATTCATAACGCTTGCCAAGCTCGGTGTGTTCGTCGAGAAAGTGTCCAATCTCACCTAGCGCTTCAAGATCGCCGACGATTAGATCCCGAATATTCGGCCGCTGAACTTTCACGACTACAGCCCTGCCGTCGCGCATGTACGCCCGATGCACCTGGGCCAGTGAGGCTGTTGCGAGTGGGACAGGATCAAAGTCGGAGAAGGCTTTAGACAATCTGACTCCCAGCTCACCAGAAACAATTCGCTCAACCTCTTCATAAGGGAATGGCTCGATCTGATCCTGTAGTCTTTCAAGTGCTTCGAGGTAAGGACCAGGTAGCAGATCAGCCCGGGTGGATAACAACTGTCCCAGTTTGATGAAAGTTGGACCAAGCCTTTCGAGGTCTTTGGCGAGATCTTCGGCAGGTGCGGTCTGCGACTCCGCCGCGATTTCATCAGGCAGAACACTGCCTTCCAGTCCCGCCGCGCTGATCAGATCGGAACGGCCATACTTGATCAGGAGCATCGCCACGTCTTTGTAACGCTTGAGTCGCTCTGGTTTTAATGAAACGACCATCTCAGAAATTCCTTAAAGCGTACGGTCCAACAAACCCTTCGATGTATTTAGTTTGAGACTTTGTCGCATCAGCAACGGAAGTATTACGTAAGGGTCACGCATACGATTGGTCCACCTGGAAGATATCACTGCCGCGAAGTAGTTTTTACAGGGCTGGCTGCTGCGCGATCGATTGCCTCACGCAAGCCTTCTGCGCTCAAATTTCTCAGTTGTATTCCATTGATAAAGATAGTGGGCGTGCTTCCGATACCGTACATCTCTCCGTCTTCTATGTCTTTGTTAACTTCGGCCGCATACACGCCGCGGTCCAGCGCAGCGTCAAAACGGGCACGGTCCAATCCAATCTCGCTTGCGTATTTCTTCAGTGAAGGCACATCCAGGGCCTTTTGATTCTTGAAAAGCAGCGCAATGTACTCGAAGAATTTTCCCTGGGCATTTGCAGCGTTAGCGGCTTCCGCTGCTTTACGTGCGTTCTCGTGTTGGTTCAGTGGGAAATCGCGGACTACGAACCTAACCTTGTTGCCATAGGTTTTTAAAACCTCATCCAGCACTGGATGCATTGCTGCACATGCCGGACATTGAAAATCAGTGAACTCGACGATTGTTACCGGTGCGTTGACATCACCTCGCGACGGATCATTATCGACGCTGACGTTTTGAACCGGTGGAGTGGGCTCGGTTATTAAC
>JBKPJS010000479.1:0-6077 GCA_046730815.1 Acidobacteriota bacterium | reverse complement strand
CTTTGTGTTTTTTGTCGGGGCGCCCCTCCGTGGCCGCCCGACTCTGTAATCATATTGTATTGGCCGACGGGCGGCCACGGAGGGCCGCCCCTACAGTAAATGCCCGTTCGACTTCGCCAGGTAGTCGCGGAGAAATCGACCGGTGTACGACTCGGGAATGCTCATGATCGCTTCCGGCGTTCCGACACCAACTACGTAACCGCCCGCGTCACCACCTTCTGCGCCAAGGTCGATTACGTGATCGGCAGTCTTGACCACATCAAGGTTGTGTTCGATCACTAACAACGAACCACCGGCATCGATCAGCGCGCGGAACGCCGCGAGCAACTTGTTGATATCGTCAAAGTGTAGCCCGGTGGTTGGCTCGTCGAAGATGTAAAGCGTTTTTGCTCCAGTCCGCTTGAGCAAATGAGCCGCGAGCTTGATACGTTGTGCTTCGCCACCGGACAACGTCGTCGCCGACTGGCCCAAACGTAAATAGCCGAGGCCCACATCGTCCAGTACGCGCAAACGGTTCGTCACCTTCGGCACTTCGCGAAAGAACGTGATCGCCTCGCGCACCGTCATGCTCAGCACTTCGTGAACGTTCTTGCCGCGATAACGAATGTCGAGGATCTGCTGTTTGAACCGTGTTCCCTTGCACTCCTCGCAGACCAGCTCCACATCGGCTAGAAACTGCATCTCGACAGTCACTGTCCCGTCGCCCTGGCAGACTTCACAGCGCCCGCCCGGAAGATTGAAAGAGAAGTGTGACGGATCAAACCCTCGAGCCTGCGCTTCGCGCGTAGAAGAAAACACTTCACGGATTCCATCGTAGACCTTGATGTAAGTCACCGGATTCGAACGAGGCGTTCGCCCGATCGGCGATTGGTCCACGAGGATCACGTCGTCAATAAAGTGGCCGCCCTCGAGTTTTTGAAAAGCGCCGACGTGACCTTGCCACTCGCCACGTTGTTTCTTTAGTCCGGCGTAAACGCAGTCGTGAATCAACGTCGACTTTCCGGAACCGCTCACACCCGTGATGCAAACCAGCATGTCGAGCGGAATCTCAACGTCAATCGATTTGAGATTGTGTTCGGCGGCGCCTTGAATCACGAGCCGCCGTTTCTGCATCGCGCGACGTTGCTTCGGTTCCCTGATCTCCGCATCGCCTCGCAAATAACGAGCGGTCAGCGAAGTCTCGTCCGCAAGCAGACCTTTGAAGTCGCCCTCGTACATGACTCGCCCGCCGAGTTCTCCCGCCGCGGGACCGATGTCGAGGATGTGATCCGCCGAGCGCATCATCTCTGCGTCGTGCTCGACAACTAGAACTGTGTTGCCAATGTCGCGCAGGTTTTTGAGCAAACGTATGAGCCGATCGTTATCGCGCGGGTGCAGACCGATTGACGGTTCGTCAAGCACGTAAAGCGCCCCCACGAGTGACGATCCGAGATTGGTTGCGAGTTGGATTCGTTGGGCCTCTCCGCCGGAGAGTGTCGATGCGAGTCGATCCAGCGTCAGGTAATCGAGTCCGACTTCCACCAGGAATCGGAGCCGCCGCCGCACTTCGAATAGTATTCGTTCCGCGATTGCAGCTTGCTCAGTCGAGAGTTGGAGCGTTTCAAAAAACTCGGCGGCATCTTTGATAGAGAGCGAGCAGATTTGCGGCAACGTGTGGCCACCAACTTTAACGTCGCGCGCTTCCTGACGCAGGCGACCGCCACCGCAATCAGGACACAGTGTGTAGCCGCGGTATTTTGAGAGGAAGACGCGAACGTGAAGCTTGTACTTCTTCGTTTCCATCCACTCGAAGAACCCGCGCACACCTTCCCAGTCACCGCGACCTTCGATAACAGCGTTCTGCTCTGAGCGTGAAAGCTGATTGAACGGGACGGTCATCGATATCTTTTCCGCGCGGCAAAACTGCTTCAGCTCCGCCATCGCCCACTCGTGCTGTGGCTTGGTCCATGGCTCAATCGCGCCGTCTTTGAGTGACAGGCCCGGATTGGGAATGACGAGATCGAGATCGAGCCCGATCGTGTTTCCAAATCCCTGACAAGTCGGGCAGGCTCCGTATGGATTGTTGAAACTGAACAGCCGTGGTTCCGGAGTCGCGTAAACAGTGTGGTCGTACTTGCATTCGAACCGTTCGGAAAACCACATTCGTCTGGGTTCTGCTTCGGCCGTCTCGATGAGCGCGGTTCCGTGTCCCTCCTGGAAACAGATCTCGAGTGAATCGACGAGACGTTGATGAACGTCGGGACGCGCGGTCAGACGATCGACAAGCACGAATACGTTTTTGAAATCGTCGCGCGGGTAATCGTCGGGCGATTGCAAGTCGATAGTTTTTCCATCGACGAAGAGCCGGGTGAAACCTCGTTGCATCAGGCTCATCAGATGTGCCGTTATCCATTGACGGGACGCGCGGCGACGTTTCGACGGTTCCGGCTCAGTCAAACCTGCTGAAGCCGGAAAGATCACATAAAACCTCGTTCCTTCAGCGAGAGTGCCAAGGACTTCATCGGCAATTGATTCCGGCGAGTCGCGCGTGACCAGTCGTCCACAAACTCGGCAGAAGGTTTGACCAACACGCGCAAAAAGGAGACGCAGGTAGTCGTAGATCTCGGTCTGTGTGCCGACGGTCGAACGTGGATTGCGCGTCGAGTTCTTTTGCCGGATGGCGATTGCTGGGGCAATGCCCTGGATTTCGTCTACATCAGGCTTATCCATCCGCTCCAAAAACTGCCGTGCGTAGGCGGAGAGCGATTCTACGTAACGCCTTTGGCCTTCGGCGTAGATCGTGTCGAATGCGAGGGAAGACTTGCCCGAGCCGCTGACGCCGGTTACGACAGTCATCTGGTTTATCGGGATAGAGAAGGAGACGTTTTTGAGATTATTAACGCGGGCTCCTCTAACTTGAATGGCTTCTTCAGGCATACAGACACGAATCCGGCGCTGATCGCAAACCGGGAATGATAACGCGATATCTCTGAGGGGCAAAATGGCGCGAAGAACCATCCACAGATTACACAGATAATCTGCGTAATCTGTGGATGATTGACAGCCGGCCAGGACTGCACGACAATCCTCCCCGTCATGAAAACCTCTCAATTTCTTCTCCGCGGATTCCGCCGGCCGCGTGAAATTGCCTGTTTCGCTCTCGGCAAGCTCGAACGCCAGGTTTTGGAAGAGACGTGGCGCCTCGGTGAAGTCAGCGTGCGCGATATCTATCGTGCCTTCGACGAGCGGATTGCTTACACAACTTTAATGACGACGCTCGACCGGCTCTTCAAAAAGAAACTGCTCGAGCGACGCAAGGACGGCCGCGCGTTCGTGTATGCCGCGGTCGTCTCGCGCGACGACCTCGATCGCGGAATCAAAGAAGACGTTGTCGACGGACTGCTGGGACAAGGAGCGGACGGCGTTCAACCGGTGCTGGCGTGTATCGTCGATACCATCAGCGAAAGAGATCGCGAGCTGCTCGACGAACTCGATCGCCTGGTCCAGGAGAAGAAACGGGAGTTGCGGCGGAAGAGCTAATGTACGCGTTTCTCGGTATCACTTTAGTCCTGGCTTTACTGCTCACCATCAATGCGACGGCGACGATGGTAGCGGCAGGTGTGGGGCGCCTCTGCAAGCCGTTGCTCCGTAAGTGTTCCGCACGCACACGCGCAGAAATATTATTTGTCATGCGCATCGGGCCACCGGTCATCGCGATCGTTGCGATCGGCGCTTTCATGATCCCGTCCTATCTAGTTTACGAGCCACACGCGACGGACGAATCAGTCAGCTTCAAACTCGGCGCACTCGCGACGCTTTCCGCAATCGGTGTGGGATTGGCCTTCTGGCGCGGTCTTCGCTCGTGGCTTGCAACGCGTTCGCTACTGAAAAACTGGTTAACATCTTCAACGCAGATCGACCTTCAGTCGATCAACGTTCCTACATTTGTCTTGCAGCACTCGTTTCCGATCGTCGCCGTGGTAGGTGCGATTCGCCCGCGACTGTTTATCGCGCATCACGTGCTCGAATTGCTCAGCGAAGAAGAGCTCGCGGCTGCGATCGCGCACGAGTATGGCCATCTGGCTGCCCGCGACAATTTCAAACGCTCGGTGATGCGCGTCAGCCGTGCAGCGTTATTACTCATCCCGTGCGGTCGATCATTGGATCGCGCCTGGAGCGATGCTTCGGAATCCGCCGCGGATGAACATGCGGCGCAGCAGAGTTCGCTTGTGGCTCTGAATCTCGCGTCGGCCCTGGTGCGGATTGCCAGAATAATTCCAAAGGGACAACGCGGGGTGATACCTGCCGCTGTCTCAGCGTTTTTGAGCGAAGACTCGCCCGGGGTTAAAGTTCGAGTTAGACGTTTGGTTGAGCTCGCCTCGACCGATCCGCATCTGCTCGTCAGCAACGCCTCACTCGTTCGTTTCGTGCCCTGGTTTGTGCTCAGTCTGATTGTCGTGGTTGGCGTGACAATCGAGAGCCGTCCGCAAGTGCTTGCCGCAGTCCATCACCTCGTCGAACAGGTCGTCGTAGTTCTGAGTTAATTAGCCACGCATCTACACGGATTTTGGACAGATCAGTATGAATCCGCGTAATCCGTGGCCTAGTACGACGGCTGGTAGTAGTTCCAGCAGGGCTATACAGTCCAAAACAATTGGTTACTCTTGTTACGGTTCAGAATTTAACTAAAACATTCGGTGCTCGACGTGTGCTCTCGGATGTTGGCTTCACTATCGGCGCTGGTGAAGTGGTCGGACTAATCGGTCCGAACGGCGCGGGTAAGACAACAGTGCTCGAGTGTCTCGCGGGTTTGCTGCCAAGCAACGCCGGCACAGTCTCATATCGCGGTCGCCCACTCTCGCTCCCTCGCCGCAAAGAAGCGTTGTTTTATGTGCCTGACGGAATTCTCCCCTGGGCCGAGCAAACTGTTAATTGGGTGCTGAAGTTTTTTGAAAGACTTTACGCCACCAGCGCTGAGCGACTGATCGCTCCATTGCGTTTGCAGGAGATTGGACCAGCTCGCGTCGCGACGCTCTCGAAAGGTGAGCGAAAGCGAGTGCTGCTGGCTCTTGGCTTACTCACATCGCACCCGTTGTTGCTTCTTGACGAGCCGTTTGACGGGCTCGATCTGCGGCAGACGAGAGAGGTGATGGCTTTACTCAGAAGCGAGAGTGCTACCGGCCGTACGCTGATGCTTTCGATTCACCAGTTAAATGATGCGGCAAAGGTTTGCGATCGTCTGGTTCTGTTGAATGACGGGCAGAAGGTCGCTGAGGGTCGTCTGAGCGAGTTGCAGGCGCAGGCAAATGTAGACGAGGGTGGGCTGGAGGAGATCTTCCTTGCGCTCACGTAACTTCCTGCAACTGCTCGCAAAAGAGTTTCGTGAACTATTTGCATCGCGCGCGTTTTGGTTGCTGCTCTTGTTTGTCGGGCTTTTGGTGGGTCACGGCTACATAACTGCTGTTGGGTTGTACGCGGAGATGAGCGGGAGTGGTGGCCCAGCCGCGCTGCCGCAAGGTTTGAATTCACTCGACGGCGTTCTGGTGCCGACGTGGGGAGCGTACGACTTAGCGGCGACGCTGTTGTTTCCCTTCGTCGCCATTCGCATGGTTTCGTCCGAGAAGGAGAGCGGCGCGTTAAAGCTGCTCTTGCAACTTCCGGGCACGCTCATTTCCAAACTGACGGCGAAAGGTTTGGTGTTGCTGTTCGCCTGGTTGATCGCATGGCTGCCGGGTATCGCAGCGATCGTTCTTTGGAAATCTTATGGCGGTCACGTCCATGCGCCGGAGACGTTGAACCTGTTGCTGGGCCATCTGCTGCGGGGTTTGCTGAGCGGTGCGCTTGGAGTGGCTGCCGCAGCGCTCGCAGACGGCGCCGCGAGTGCCGCAATTATCACGCTGGCGTTCACGGTTGGCACGTGGGCGCTGGATTTTGTCGCTGCGGGCCGCGGTGGTCTCGTTCAGCAGTTGGCGAGCTACACGCCAACGGCAGCGCTACGATCTTTCGAGCAGGGCTTGCTCCGCGTCAACGCAGTCGTGGTTATTCTGCTGCTCAGTTGCACCGCGTTTGGTCTGGCGGCGATCTGGTTGAATACGGGT
>JBKPJS010000478.1:0-1205 GCA_046730815.1 Acidobacteriota bacterium | reverse complement strand
ACAACTTGCACACCGATCCTTCTAAGCATCCAAATCATTCCCCTTTCTACGGCTGAGCCACAGTAGTGCGGCACCGAAACACGCACATGAAAACGAATCTTCTATTGTCCACCATAGTGGCATCCCTGAATGGTAATCAATTAAAAAGAAGACCGGCCCGGCCACTAAAAATGCGATGCCATTGAGTAGTACCAGCAGGCGGAACCGCTCTACGTTCGAAGCTATGACCCACAAAGATATTCCGTGTATGCCGTACGTGTAGGAAGCCTGCCGGATCATGAACATGAGGAGTGGTCCACCTGGCATCACGCCAAGACCCAGCCACGCGTGCGCTGTCTCCATCCACGAGCGCGGCATCACCACGGCTATGAAGGCAAGTATTTCTACCGAACCTGCCAACCGCAACAACCATGCCTGGAGACGTTGACGATCCATGGACGTTTCAAAGGTACCATTCAGGTCGTCTTCAAAACCAGGCCAACCGCGGTGGTGAACCGTTCCCACGATTCGGTCTCAAGATTTAGCTGTTTGCGGCCGGCGGCGGTCAGCTTGTAGAACTTCGCACGCCGGTTATTTTCCGAAGCTCCCCATTCCGAGCTAATCCAGCCCTGCGCCTCCAGCCGGTGAAGAGCCGGGTAAAGCGATCCCTGGCCCACGCGCAGCACGTCACGCGAGACCTGCTGGATTCGTTGTGCGATGTCCCAACCGTGAGTTGCGCCCGACTGCAATGTTTTCAACACCAGCAGATCGAGTGTCCCCTGCAATAGATCCGTTTGTGTTTGCTTCATCTTACTTCCCTTGACATTCGACAGGGGCCACAGTCTAACGTCTTCACCTGTCGAATTTCAACAGAAGAAAGTCTCGCCCAAAGCCGCAAAGGCGCAAAGTAAGAGCGATCCAAGTTAACCGCCCAAATCTTTGCGCCTTTGCGCGCTTTGCGCCTTGCGTGAAAACTTACTCCGATTATTAACGACGCTCAGGCAATCGCAGGGGCATATCGGAGTTCAACCTACATGGATCATTCACGCCAGACTTTCTCCGCGCTGGAGATAAAGTTCTTTCATCCAGTTTCGCCAGTCCACACTCGTCGTCCACGAGACGATGCTGCAACCCCTGGATTTCCGAACGCAAAAGAGCTAGATCCTCTGGGCTGACGCCTCGTGAACTCGCGCCGGTGATGCGGGACTGCTGTTCCAGAGTACGCA
>JBKPJS010000477.1:0-3510 GCA_046730815.1 Acidobacteriota bacterium | reverse complement strand
TGCAAGGAGGCCGCTCAGTTCGCGTCGACGCACTGCTTCCTTCACCACCGCCTTACGCAGCCGGACCTAGTAGGCGACAACGTCACGCAGCTTTGAAATGTTTTTTCCGCTTTTCTCATATGAAAATGAAGTAAACGCTCGCAACTGCACACCCTGGAGGAGGCTTATGACCCGACAAACAGTTCTCTTTATCGTAGTCTTGGCATCGGTCGCACTTGCTTTTGCAATACTGCTGGTCTTTCAAGTCGATCAGCCTGCAAATGCAGGGTTTACAAACGCAACGGCAGCAATCAGTTTTATTACAGGAGCCGCCGTGGGTATCGAACGCACCATGGAGGCGATGTGGACCACGCTGAGTGGGTTCTTGGGTAATTACTGGCCGCTCAATGTGGTCAACAAACAAGTGCTGGCGTTGACAACCGAATTGGACAACTCACTCAAACCGTTCCACGAAGAAGCCATAAAGCAGGTAGAAGAGGCGAAGAAGATTGCAACCGATCCGGTCATCAAAAAGAGGCTCGAGGACGCGCCCGCCGACATTCAGAGGCTAAAAAATCGGTTTGATGAACTGAGGAACCTTGTCCCGGGAAACCAGCGTACGCAACTGCTGGCCGCTGCGGCGGCACAAAATGTCAGCTACCTGGAGGAAAAATACGGCGACATTCTTTTGGACCTGAAAGCTGCTGCGGCTGTGGCTGATACCGCCATCAACGGCGTACAAAATTTTCTCTCGACATTCAAAGATAACCCTGGTCGCCGTTTGATAAGTATCTATCTCGGCGCGATTCTGGGATTAGCCATCGCGGGTATGTTCAGCTTGGATGTATTTAAAGCATTGGATGTAACTTACAACGGCAACGCGCACGTGCCGATTGTTCTCACGGGGATTCTGATTGGACTTGGATCCGGCCCAACACATGAAGTGATCCGGGTAATTCAGGAATTCAAGGAAAAGCGCAAGGGCGAAAATACCGGAAGACCAGACCTGCCGTAACTGAAATCCTGTCAAAAAGGTTGACAAGATTTCAGGATTTACAGGATTATTCGCGCAACCTAATCGTGGTCCTCTGTTGAACCGTTTCGTCGCCATTCACTTAGCGGACTCACACGCATCCAAAACGCCTCAACATTCACAATTCTTAACAAATTTTTACCTGCACTTAACACACATTTACCCCGCCCCGCTTAGTATTCTCTCCTTGTAATGGCACAATGGAGCAGCGCTTCCCGGCTGGCGGACGGCGCGCGCAACAAATGCGCGCGCATTATCGTACCCAAACGAAACTAAATTCAGTTGTCTCCAGATGACGCTGGATGCGCTAAGGGAAAGAACTCTATGAAATCCAAGCAGAGCTTGTCTTATCGTCTGGGACTTGTCCTGGCCATGAGTGGACTCTGCGCCACTCTCTCCGGTTGTGTAAATAAAGCCCAGCAGAATTTTGAGCGTCCCCCCACCCCCGTGGTCGTGAGCACCGCAGTGTCCCAGGATGTTTCGAACTACATGGATGCGCTCGGCAAGATCGTCGCGCGTGAAACCGTGGCGATTCAGCCACAGGTTTCAGGTCGTATCGAAAAGATTCATTTCACTGACGGCGCTAACGTGAGGAAGGGACAACTCCTCTTTACGATCGATCCCCGACCCTTCGAAGCAAATCTTAAACAGGCGCAGGCTAACCTTGCCAAAGACGTCGCCGCCAAGAAACAGGCCGAGGCAAACCTGGCGCGTGAAGTTGCACGTGAGAAATGGGGACTGACCCAAGTCCAGCGATATAGCACGCTGGTCGAGCAGGGCGTCGTCGCGAGCGAGCAATATCAACAATTACGCGCCGAGTACGATACGCTCAAAGCCAATTCCGAGGCCGCCCGCGCCGCCGTGCGCAGTGCTGATGAGACAATCAAAGTCGATAACGCAGCGATTGACACTGCCAAGGTGCAACTCAGTTACTGTTACATCCACTCGCCTATCGATGGACGTGCGGGACAACGACTCGTCGACATCGGCAACGTCGTGAATCCAGGAGGTTCGAGTAGTTCGGAAACTAATAACGGTTCGATTCCGGTTAATGCTTTGCTCGTGATCGAACGACTCGATCCGATCTACGCCGACTTCAACATCTCACAAAACCATCTTTCGACAGTGCAGGAACAGATGCGCGCAGGCACGCTCATGGCCGAGGTTCGCCTGCCGGATAGCCCCGATGACACGGTGCCAGGGCGGCTGACGTTTATCGACAATGCCGTGCAGACGGAGACTGGTCAGGTAACGCTTCGCGCAACGCTTCCGAATCCCGATCATCGATTCTGGCCCGGTCGCTTTGTCAACATTCGACTGCTACTGGGAACAGTGCAGGGCGCGGTGCTTGTGCCTGCTACCGCTCCGCAAATGTCGGCGAACGGTTCGTACGTTTACGTCATCAAGCCTGACTCGACAGCCGAACAGCGGCAAGTTTCTTTGGGCCAGCGACAAGGAGACCTGGTCGTGGTAGAGAAGGGCGTTGCGGCAGGCGAAAAGGTTGTGACGAACGGACAACTCGGCGTCACTCCGGGCGGCAAAGTAGTTATCGAGCAACCTGCGAATAATGCCAAAGCAACGGCTGCAAGTGGATCGAAGTAATGAATCTATCTGAACCATTCATACGCCGGCCGGTAATGACGGCGGTGCTGACTCTCTCAGTGATCCTGTTTGGAGTGCTGAGTTACTTTGAACTTCCCGTAAACGATCTGCCCGCGGTCGACTATCCGGTGATCCAGGTGCAGGTCGGTTATCCCGGCGCCAGTCCGGATACGATTGCAAACAATATCGCCACGCCGCTCGAGCGCCAGTTCATGCAGATCAATGGACTGGAAGTAGTAACTTCGCAGAGTACTCAGGGCGTCGCAACGTTCACGCTTCAATTCGCGCTCGACAAGAACATCGACGCCGCCGCGACCGACGTGCAGACCGCGATTTCGCAGGCCACCGGCAGTCTGCCGGCGGACCTGCCGTCGCCGCCCACTTATTCAAAGACCAACCCCAACGATCAGCCGATCATGTACATCGCGATGACCAGCGATTCGGTCACGCCCGGCCAGTTGTACGACTATGCCAGCACGCAGGTGGGCCAGCGGCTAAGCATTCTGCCCGGCGTTTCGCAGGTAAACGTGTACGGGACCAAATCGGCGATTCGCATTAAAGCGAATCCGGCTGCGATGTGGGCGCGCGGTATCTCGATAGACGACCTCAGCACTGCGATTAAGAACGGAACAAGCTACACGGGCGCGGGGCAGTTGGACAGTCCCTCGCGCACAGCGATTCTGCGGCCTCAGGGTCAATTGGAAACTGCTGATCAGTACGGCAACTTGATTGTTGGTGGTACGAACAACGCGCCTGTGTATCTTCGCGACATCGCGACTGTGAAAGACTCAGTGCAGGACGAACGCGTAAACATGCGCTTTTGGGTGCGTGGTTATTCAGTGCCCGCTGCGACTGTGATCGTGGCTGTCAATCGCCGTGCAGGCGCGAATGCAGTG
>JBKPJS010000476.1:0-13024 GCA_046730815.1 Acidobacteriota bacterium | reverse complement strand
AGGGCGGCATCCAGGTCATACAACTTTAGCTGGAGTTCGCCGATCCGGTTGATTGCCTTGACGAGTGCTACCTTTTCGCCATCTGTTTCTAATTGAACTCGCTCTGTGATCAACTGAGCGAGCGCCTGTTGGCGCGACGCCAGAGTGGGAAGACTTCCGCCTACGTCGGCTTGTGCTTGCGCCGGGGTTGCAGCGAGAGTGCAAGCCAGCAGAAGTAAACAGCGGAAGAATAGACGACGAGGCTTTCTCATCTTCTTTCCGTCGAACAGTGAACAGGATTGAGAGGTAAAGCGAATGAACTTTGTTTCAAAAAGTCCGAAATCACTGTTGGACGCGGTCAGTACCGTAACGCGGTAGCGTCGAGTCGAGCCGAGCGACATCAAAACCCTAAGAATTCGTCTGCGCGAGACTGACCCGACGCTACCGCGTACGGTACTGACCTTATCCAAGTGCGCACGCTGGCTTTTGAAGCAAGCCTTCTATGACTTCGACACAGCGGCCTTAGTCAACGAGTCGCTGCCGGAAATCGCTTTCCATTCCGACTGGCCGTTTGGGCGAGCGTTGTCAGGCTTCTTTTGGATGACTTCTGCTACCAGTCCCGCGATGTTCCAGCCCCAGGCTGAAACCGGAGGAGACTCGGGATTCTTGAAGTTTTCTTCTCCGGGTTTGATCAAACGCGTCGAGACCTCTTTGCGCGGACAATCAAATGGCGACAAATAGTTTCGCCGCGGGTAGTTCTTAACGTTGGACCATACCTCGGGATCGGGAACACCCGTATCCGGACTTGATTTCGCGAGGTCGGCAGTTAGTAAGGCCGGCATTGCTTCGAATGTCGGTGGCGCGAACGTCGTGTCGCCATTGTTTGGGGCATCGAAAACACGGGGCGCACGGCGCACGTGCCTAAGCGTCGCTCGGAAGAAAGTCTCGAGAAAAACTGCCCACTCGGAATCCTTGACAAAGCTGTAGTCGCGGTAAGTTTCGAATGCCGTTTTCAGCAGGAAGTTCTTACTTCCAGAGACGCGTACCGGAAAATAAGGCGCTGCCGGCAAGGTCCACGGGAAATAAATCGAAAGGCCGCGCGAGTATTGAAGTTCGGAACCGATGTAGTAGGAATGTGGTACGAACTCCCTCAATTGGTTCAAGATGATTCGGCAATAGCGACCAATGTCCGTCGCCGTCTTCACGAAATCACTCTCTTGAAACTTTTGATAGGTCTGCTCATCGATCTGCAAGTTTTCCAGGACGGCTTCCTGTGCTTTGACAGCGTCCTCACACTTTAGCAGCAGTCGCTCGCAGAAGTCGCACAAATCAACGAAGGTTTCACTCCAGTAACTCTGTGCTTCCAATCGCGCCAGCCTAATCGCGTTACAAATAGCCGGATAGGTAAAAACCTGCTTCTCCGGCTTGCCTGTGATGGTGAAATCCAGGCCGTTTATCATTGCGCCCACGAGGTTCTTAACAGACGCAGTGATGTCGCTCTTGTATACGGCATCAAGATCACAAACGGACTGTTCCGAAGAACGGTCCATAACTGAGAAATCAAGCATGTTACGCGCGCAAACCTTAAGCATCTCCTCAGCGATCTGCTTCGGTGGCGCATCAGGCGCGTTGACGACTGTGTTGATTATTTTGTCATAGGGCCAGCCCGTGGCAAGCACCAACCCTTGAGAGCCAATCGTTAAATTCACCTGCTCCTTAAGCTCGAAAGCCACCTCTATGCCGTTCATCACACAGTTTTGAAAGGCCAAAATGTCCAGTTTACGTTTCTCGCCGCCGAAGCTCTCACCCAATACCTGTTGCAGATCGTCCAGCGTTAGAAAACTCGGTGGGTTCTTTGCGACCAGGAAGTTTTGCCCCGCGACTATCGGCCCATGACCAAACAGGATGAGCATGTATTTCTCTGAATCCTTATGGTTCTTCATTGACCACTTAACAAACCGCCTGAGATTCTCTCTCACTTCGGAACGTGAGAATGTCGGAGCTTGATAACCATTTGGATTGCAGAAGTCGGGTGGCTTGGTGAAACTTTTCTTTCCATTCGGCGGGATGAGATCGTTGTGGATTTCCCAATCGAACACCTTCGTGATCGAACGGTGCTCGCAGTTGATCGCGAAATAGCGCGAGCCTTTTGGCCATGGTGTGCTTGAATCGAAACAAGCCAACATGCATATGTCGTCGCGGTAGTTGACGGCTTCCAACTGTTGCAACACGCTGATGCAAAACGTGGGCAGGTCATTGTCACCGGCGAGATAGGCCATGATCGTCCACTTCGGCTTTGTTCTTTTAGCCATGGGGGTATGCTCCTTTGTTATTCAGTAGAATTCAACAGAAATGGCGATAAACCAGCGAAATGTTTCGCCGTGCAAAACGATGGTGACTTTGCCTCTCAATCTTTATGGTTGCGAGCCTCGAATCGTTTCCTGAAGGCAGGGAGATTCAACGGAATCGAAAGGCGTTGCTCAGCCCTTTCCGGGGCGTGTGAGAGAACTGGCATTCGTAGGCGCTGTGACACGGGCGGCCACGGAGGGCCGCCCCTACAATAAACACGCGAATCAGGCTTTAGCGTGCCGTGACCTGGACAGTTGCGGCGTTACTGTTGATGGCCAGTAAAGTGATAACCAGAACGATCGAACAAGTTAAGTTCCTGGATTTCATGCAGAAGCCTCCACAGCAAGAGAGTTAAGCCCGGGTGAATTTCTCGGCAGGGGACGAGGTAACTTGTTGACTTTCAGCAGGTTACAGTGATGCAGCTTGTGCGCTTTCAACTGAGCCACTGTCGGAGGGCAGCCACGTTGCCATCATTGTATTTCGAAAGTTTTTCAATCCCAGGCCCCCGGAAACTGGTTTTCTGTCGTTTGACATGAAATCTCCACAATTTACATTGTTAAAACCTGTTAGACTCTCTTCTCCCCCGACCTTGCTCGCTAGCCGCGCATGAAATTGTCCTGAGAATTGCCTCTTTATTCACCAATTGGACGCTGCAAATCGCAGCCGATTGAAACTTCTTCACAGTTTCCTGGAGTTCTAAATGAAGCGTTTTCTTTACCCCATCCTCTGGAGTAGTCTTCTTTCGCTACTCGTTTTATCGTTGTTCGTCTTCGAGAAAAGAACCCACGCAGAATCCATCGGCGTACCAGTAGGACGTAAGGTCTCGAAAGACATCCTCGAGAAAGTTGCAGCAGGTCGCGGTTCCGATCTCGTCCGCGTCATTATCCAACCCGCTAACCAGTCGGACCCTTTAATCGACTCAACGCTCGAATACTCAGGCGGGAGCAACATCCGTAAGTTTAAGAACTTCTCGGTACGTGTAGTGACGTTGCCCGTACAGGCAGCCGTGGCAATCGCGAGCCGCAGCGACGTTTCATACGTCTCGCTCAACCGGGACGTCCAATCGATGGGCCACCTCTCTGCTACAACCGGAGCGGATCAGATCCGCAGTAGTGGCAGTAACGGCACTTTGGATGGTACCGGCATTGGGATCGCGATTCTTGATTCCGGCATCGACACCGCGCATGCTTCCTTCTTAAACAGATCAAACAGTCTTCGTGTCCTGTACAGCGAAGACTTCACGGGCGAGGGCCGCACTGACGATCCTTACGGGCACGGGACGCACGTTGCCGCGCTTGCCGCAGGCAATGGCCGCATCTCAAACGCTCAATACGTCGGCATCGCGTCAAACGCAAACATAATCAATCTGCGCGTGTTGAATTCCGAAGGTATCGGCACCACCGCCTGGGTGCTGCGTGCACTCGATTGGGTCGCTTCAAATCGCGCCACTTACAACATTCGCGTAGTCAACATGAGTCTTGGCATGCCGGCGGTCGACTCCTATGTCAACGATCCGGTTTGTCGCGCGGTGCGTCGCTTAGTCGATGCAGGTGTGGTTGTGTTTGCTGCTGCCGGTAACAACGGTACGGACAGCAATGGAAACAAGCTTTACGGTCACATTCACTCGCCGGGCAACGAACCGTCGGCGATTACCGTCGGCGCTTCAAACACATTTGGCACGAATGGACGCAGCGACGATGGTGTTGCTTCATTCAGCTCTCGTGGACCGACGCGAAGTTTTACTACCGATGAAGAAGGCGTCAAGCATTACGACAACATCATCAAGCCCGACATCGTCGCGCCCGGCAACAAATTGGTCGAGGCAGAGTCTGTCGACAATTACCTGATAACGCACAATCCGTCGCTGGATGCGGGAGTCAGTGGTGCTGACAGTCGCAAGATGATGTACTTGAGTGGGTCTTCGATGGCGACGCCGGTGGCCGCCGGAACTGCTGCATTGATGCTCCAGGCAAACCCAGGTCTTACTCCCAACCTGGTTAAGGCATTGCTGATGTACACCGCGCAACCTCTAGCGGGATTCAACATGCTCGAACAGGGCGCGGACCAACTCAATACCGCCGGAGCGCTTCAATTGGCGCAATTAGTCCGCACGGACTTGAACACAACGACAACTGTCGGTTCACCGCTGCTCAACGTCGCGGCTCCGCCCACGCCCGCGACCACGATTGCCAATCAAACGTTCACCTGGTCTCGCGGCATCATTCTCAATCACACGTATGTCACCGGCTTGGATCTAATCACGAGGTACCAGCGCATTTACTGTCCGGGGAATTTGCTCGGCAGTGGCGTGGTCACCGGTGACGGCACGTTGATGCTCGATCCGTCGTTCTTCTCCGACGGTGTAGTTACCGGCGATCAAATCCTTACGAGCTATGGGGTGGTAACTGGAGACGGCGCAGCCTTCCTTGCCGTCAATCTGCTGTTTCAGGATTTCTTGACCCAGGGTAGTTTATTGAGTGATGGTGTGGTCACTGGAGACGGTGTCGTCACGGGCGACGGCGTTGTCACAGGCGACCTTGTAATGACTGCGCAATCCGCAATGCTTAACGGCGAAAGCGGATCATCCATGCCGGCGACATCAGACAGTGGCACTGACTGCCTGGACTATTAAACGGATCCACAAGCTTTACCCTGATTACACAGATCCCCTGATCTGTGTAACCGGTGTAATGTTCGGTTGTGAGGTAGCACAATGAGCGCTGTAGAAGTTGACATTAATCGACCTCACTTCGGACAAGTTTATATGTGGTCACTCGTGACCATGGGCGTAACGATCGCGCTTGTCTCGCTCTATCAGTTTCCCTTCCATAATCTGGATGCTCGCTTTTTGTTCATCTGTTTGATGGTCATTGCGAGTTCGTTCATCGCAATCCGAATTCCCCGGGTCAGTGGTCGCATTACAGTTGCCGACACGTTTATTTTTTTGGGGATGCTGATGTACGGCGGTGCTGCGGCCATTCTGCTGTCCGCACTGGAAGGCGTCGCCGTGACGGTGATCATCAGCAAAAAGCCAAAGATATTTCTCTTGAACTCTGCGATCCTCGCCACAAGTACGTTTTTTACGTCCACAGTTTTGAATCTGGTCTTTGGTCCACCCGCAAGTCTTGCTGCTCACGGTTTCTCAAAACAGTTCTTTTACGCGATTTGCGTGATGGGTTTCGTGCAGTACATTGCCAACACCACTCTAATTGCTATCGAGAAGTCAAGCAAGATCAAAGAATCTCTCTGGAACACCTGGCGAACTTACTACTTGTGGACTTCAGTGACCTATTTCGCGGGTGCCTCTGGGGCCGGCATCATCACGATACTCATCAATAGATACAGCTTTTATGCGGTGGTAGCGACCGCGCCAATCATTCTAATCATCTGTTTTACGTATCAGACCTACCTCAAGAACATCGAAGCTTCTGTGGCCCAAACCGAGGCAGCCCGATTACACGTCGAGGAACTTTCCAAATACATCACGGAACTACAGCATTCGGAAGAAGCGCGCGGCCAATTACTGCTGCGCGCTGAACGCGCGCGCTCCGAAGCGGAAGCGGCGAATCGAATTAAAGACGAGTTTCTCGCGACGCTTTCTCACGAGTTGCGCACACCCTTGACTTCGCTGCTCGGTTGGTCAAGCGTGCTTCGTGAGGCGAAGCGCGATGAGAAAGTGTTGAGCCAGGGACTCGAAGCTATCGATCGCAATGCACGTGTTCAAGCTCAACTCATCGACGATCTGCTCGACGTGTCGCGCATAGTTTCGGGCAAGCTCAACCTGGATGTCCGGCCGTTGGACATTTCCTCGGTCACACGAGCGGCGATCAACGTCGTGCGGCCGGCGGCTGACGCGAAAGGCATCACGTTGGACTACTGGGCGCAACCTGGGTTGGGAGCAATCTCCGCTGACTCAGGGCGCGTGCATCAGATCATTTGGAACCTGTTATCGAATGCAGTGAAATTTACTCCACACGGAGGCAAGATCTCTGTGCGAGCCGAGCAGGATGGATCGGATGCGCGTGTGACGGTGCAGGATACGGGTCAGGGAATCGAGGCGGAGTTTTTGCCGCGCGTGTTCGATCGATTTCGTCAGGCGGATAGCTCGACGACGCGCAACTTTGGCGGGTTGGGATTAGGACTGGCCATCGTTCGGCACCTCGTCGAACTTCATGGCGGCACGGTTTCGGCGCACAGTGACGGAGTGGAAAAAGGCGCAACATTTTCAGCAACATTCCCGCTTCTCGCAGACCGTACTGAGCCGATCACTATTGCTCAGAGTGGAGAGTTCAATAGTTTCGACATTCATTCGCTCGATGGCTTGCGTGTGTTGCTAGTCGACGACGAACCTGAAGCGCGCCAGATTATAGGCACCGTAATCACGCGCACCGGAGCGGAAGTAAAAATGTGCACGTCAGCAAGCGAGGCACTGGAGAACTTGTCAGATTGGAAGCCTGACGTGATTTTGAGCGACATCGCGATGCCTGACGAAGATGGCTACAGTTTCATCAGCAAGGTGCGAAGACTCCCGCGCGACAGAGGTGGCGAAACACCAGCCGCTGCACTAACTGCTTATGCAAGGGACGTGGATCGGCGGCAGGCGCTGGCGGCGGGTTACCAGATGCACATCGCAAAACCAATCGGCGCGAGTCAACTCGTGTCGATGATCGCGAGACTCGCCGGCCGCGAAAGCTAATCAAACCAGCCACAGACTACACCGATTACACAGATCAAACTTAGATCTGTGCATTCCGTGTAAATCTGTGGCTAAATAATAGGGCCATGAAAAAGTCACCGGTCGGAATTGGAATCGTAGGGACGGGTTTTGCCCGGACCACGCAGATCCCGGGCTTTCGCGATTGCATGGGAGCCAGGGTCGTCGCCATCGCGAGTCGCAATCGCGATCGCGCGGAAGCAATCGCGAAAGAGTTTGGAATTGAACACGTCGCCGCCGAGTGGCAAGAGCTGGTGGCCCACCGGGACGTCGATCTCGTCAGCGTTGTCACACCTCCATCTACTCACATGGAGATTACTCTCGCCGCACTCGATCAACGAAAAGCAGTTCTCTGCGAAAAACCGATGGCGCTGAACGCCGGTGAGGCGCGGCAAATGATGGAGAAGGCAAATGCCGCCGGCAGGCTGGCGCTGATCGATCACGAGCTGCGTTTCCTGAATAGCAGGCGAGTGATGCGCGGGATGCTGGAATCGGGAGCGATTGGTTCGGTGCGTCATTGTAACTATGTCTTTCGCTCTGATTATCGCGGTGTCGCGGATCGCAACTGGGACTGGTGGTCAGATGCGGCGATGGGTGGCGGTGCGCTGGGCGCAATCGGATCGCACGTGATCGATTCGTTTCGCTGGATGTTGAGCACCGAAGTGAATCGAGCGCTGGGCATGCTGACCACTCACATCAAGCAACGCACCGACAAAGCCAGCGCAGAGTTGCGTGCGGTTACGACTGACGACGAAGCAAAGCTGCTGTTCAAGTTTAGTGATGGTCCACATACGCAGCAGGCGACGGGCGCTGCGTCTATTTCGGTGCTTGAATCAGGAAAGTACGAGAATCGTCTTGAGATCTACGGCACTAAAGGCGCGTTGATGGTCGAAGAGACTGGGGAGCTTTGGCGTTCGCCGCTCGGTTCGGGCGTGTGGCGACCGGTGCAAGTGGATCAGGACCACATGGCCCAGGGAATGCGCGAGGGCAGTTGGTCCAGAGGTTTTACCGCGTTCTCCGTCGCCATTGTTGAAGCGATGCGTGCCGGTAAAACAACCGTAAAAGACGCTGCAACTTTCGCGGATGGTTATCGAGTTCAGCTCGTGCTCGATGCAATTCGTGCGTCGAATGAGAGTGGGTGCTGGGTGAGCGTTGGTCAGTAGACAACTCATACGCATCGGCGTCGACACGGGCGGAACGTTTACCGATTTCGTCTTTGAGCGAGACGGTCGTCTCCAACTCTTCAAACTTCCTTCGACACCTTCCGATCCTTCAATCGCAATTCGCCAAGGACTCGATCGTATCTGCGCGGAAACTCGTTCTCAACTGAATCGGATCGAAGTTGTTCACGGCACAACCGTTGGCACGAACGCTTTGCTTCAACGGCGCGGCGCGCGCATCGCGCTGGTTACGACGAAAGGCTTCGAAGACGTGCTCGCGATCGGACGCCAGGCACGGCCGGAGCTTTACAATCTTAACGCCGTTAAGCCGGCGCCTCTGGTCGCGGATGATCTCAGGCTGGGTGTTGGTGAGCGTGTCGTCGCTTCGGGCGAAGTGCTGGAGCCGCTTAATGATCGCGAGCTTCAAAACCTGGTTAAGGAATTGAAGCAAGCGGACGTGGAAGCGGTCGCGATCTCTTTACTGTTTTCTTTTTTGCACCCGGAACACGAGGAACGAATTGCTTCATCGCTAGCCTCACTTGATGTGCCGCTATCGATATCGAGTCGAATCCTTCCTGAATATCGTGAATACGAACGCACCTCGACCGTAGTTATTAACGCCTATCTCCAGCCATTGATGGGCCGCTATTTGAACCGGCTTAGTAAATCTGCGGCAAACCTGCGTGTGATGCAATCATCGGGTGGCAGCATCTCTGCTGACATCGCGGCGAGCGAACCGGTGCGCACGATTCTTTCGGGACCTTCCGGTGGAGTCGTCGGCGCTTTGCGTGCCGCACAGTCGGCTGGAATTCAAAACGTCGTCACGTTTGACATGGGAGGAACGTCAACCGACGTCGCGTTGTGTGATAGCGGCGCGATCCGTACCACGAATGAGGCGATGGTTGCCGGAATGCCGGTGGCTGTTTCTGTTATGGACATTCACACTGTGGGAGCGGGGGGCGGATCGATTGCACGTGTCGATGAAGGTGGCTCGCTGCGTGTTGGACCAGAGTCAGCAGGCGCGGATCCAGGGCCGGCTTGTTACGGGCGCTCGCTACTGCCGACAGTGACTGACGCTCACGTCGTGCTTGGCCACTTCGGAGGCGAAGGTTTGTTAGGTGGGGAATTCAAGCTCGACGAAGAACGCGCGCGTGAAGCGATGACGAAGTTGGCAGAGGATTTGAGCAGAGTGTCAGGGAAAAGATGCAGTGTTACGGCAGCCGCCGAAGGAGTGTTATCGGTTGCAAACACGAATATGGAACGTGCACTGCGGCACATTTCAGTCGAGCGCGGCCACGATCCGCGACAGTTTGCGCTCTTGCCGTTTGGCGGCGCCGGCGGTTTGCATGCTGTTGACCTTGCGCGCGCGCTTCGCATTCCGACGATCATCGCGCCGGTTGCTCCAGGCGCACTTTCGGCTGTGGGTGTCCTGGTTGCGGATGTGATAAAGGACCAGAGCCGCACTGTGATGTTTACTCACGAAGCGAAGTCGATGGGCAGGCTGGGAAAAGTTTTTGCTGAATTAGAAACGGAAGCCACGACGTTATTGCGCGCTGAGGGATTTGCGCTTTCAAGGCAACGCCACGAACGTTCGCTCGCGATGCGTTATCGCGGTCAGTCGTTCGAGTTGGAAGTGAAGGATACGTTCAGAGATCTCGGCGCGGCCTTTCATCGCGCGCATCGCGAGCGTTACGGTTATGCCCAGGAAGACAGTGAGATTGAGATCGTGAGTGCGCGCCTGAGATCGTTTGGGTTGGTTGACAAGCTGCTGCAAAGAAAAATCGAGTCGGGGAAAACAAAACCGCACGGCAAAGTAACTGCGTATCTCGATGGACGTAAAGTGACTGTTGCGTTGTACAAGCGAGATGAGCTCCGCGGCGGCACGAAATTGCAAACCCCATGCATTATCACGGAGTACTCAGCCACAACACTGATCCCAGCGGACGCTAACGCGCGTGTCGACCAGTTCGGCAATTTGATTATTAGACAGGATTAACACGATGTTTCAAGATGAATCCTGTCAATCATGAAAAATCATGTGAATCCTGTGAAGAATCGTTTTGATCCCACAACACTCGAAATCTACCGCGCGTTGTTCACCTCCGTCGCGGAAGAGATGGGCGTCGCGCTGCGCCGCACCGCGTTTTCACCAAACATCAAAGAGCGGCGCGATTATTCATGCGCCGTGTTCGATGCAAATGGACGTGTCATAGCTCAAGGCGATCACATGCCGGTGCATTTGGGCTCGATGCCGATGGCTGTTGCGGCAGCGCTCGCGGAGATCGAACTCGTGCCCGGTGACGTTGTAGCCCTCAACGATCCGTTCGCAGGCGGAACGCACTTGCCGGACGTTACGCTGGTTATGCCGGTAGCGGTTGGACCACAGATTCTTTTCTACGTTGCTAATCGCGCGCATCATGCGGACATCGGCGGAGCGACGCCTGGCTCGATGGGTCTCGCAACCGACATCTACGGAGAAGGATTACGTATTCCACCCATCCGCCTGGTGCGAAACGGCGTGCTCGATCGCGACACAATGCGCCTCGTGCTCGCCAATGTCCGTGGAAATGTAGAGCGTCGCGGCGACTTCGACGCGCAGATCGGCTCGTTAAAAACTGGCGCGGCTCGCCTGCTGGAGATCATTGAGCGACGCGGCGAGAAAGAGGCGACGGAATACGCGTCGCAACTGATCAACTACTCCGCGCGCTTGATGCGATACACGATCGCTTCGATTCCTGACGGTCAGTATGAAGCGGAAGATGCGTTGGATGATGACGGTGTCGAGGATCGTCCGGTGCTAATCAAGGTGCGGATCTCGATTAAAGGAGAACATGCGCTCGTCGATTTCACCGGCAGCGCGCCGCAAGTGACTGGCGCAATCAATGCCGTTGAAGCGATCACAGCGTCGGCTGTGTCATACGTCTTTCGCTGTTTGGTTGGCGGCGAAGTGCCGGCGAGCGCTGGATTGATGGAGCCGATCGAAGTGATTGCGCCGCAGGGAACCGTCGTCAACGCAAATCCACCTGCGTCGGTAGCAGGAGGAAATGTCGAAACCTCGCAACGCATTGTCGATGTGTTATTCAAAGCATTGGCGAACGCCTTACCGGATCGCATACCCGCGGCGAGCCAGGGCACGATGAATAACCTGACGATCGGCGGCATCGATTCGCGCAACGGTCAGGAGTTTTCGTACTACGAAACCGTCGCGGGGGGAATGGGCGCGCGCCCTGCGTCTGATGGCATGAGCGGGGTGCATACGCACATGACCAACAGCCTGAACACGCCTGCCGAAGCGCTCGAGTATGCTTACCCGCTGCGCGTACGCGAGTATCGATTGCGCAAAGGCTCGGGCGGCCAGGGGAAGCAGCGTGGAGGAGACGGCGTGGTGCGGGAGATCGAAACGCTTGTCCCGGCGCGGATGTCACTCTTGTGCGATCGCCGCAAGCGTGGACCGTACGGGTTGTTTGGAGGCGAGGAAGGCGCGCCGGGAGTCAACGAGATCATTTCAGAAAAGAAGAAACATTCTGTCGCATCGAAAGGTTCGCACGAACTGAAAGCGGGTGATCGAATCCGCATCGAGACGCCAGGCGGGGGCGGTTGGGGTAACACAGATGACACGGATTGAGAACGGATTGACCGTGGTTATCCGTTTATCCGTGTCATCCGTGTTACGTAGTTAGCCGGCGATAGATGCCCGGTAGTCGTTCGGGCAACGAAAGCACGTCGTCAATAATGGTGTAGCCCACTTCACCGTATAGATCACGAAGCTCTGCTTCCGACTCTCGATCGATCGTGATGCAGAAAGGCGTGATGCCTTCGTTCTTCGCCTGTCGTAAAGCCTCGCGCGTGTCTTCGCGGGCGTAACGAGCGTCGCCATAATCGTGGTCGTACGGACGTCCATCGGAAAGCACGATCAACAGTCGCGTGCGCGCGTCCTGTTTCGCAAGCTTCGCGGTAGCGTGACGAATTGCAGCCCCAAGCCGCGTGTTGTTTTGGTAATTGATGCCGCCGATACGTCGCTTCACTTCGTCGCTGTATTTCTCGTCAAAATCTTTCACCACGTAAAACTTGACGTTCCGCCGTCCCTCGGAAGTGAAACCGTTGATTGAATAAACATCGCCAACAGCCTCGAGTGCTTCACTCATCAACACGAGACCTTCCTTTTCAATCTCGATGATGCGGCGGCCAGGACGCGTGTATGGCTGTAGCGGGTGACGGCCGATTGTGCGTGCTGTCGATGACGACTGGTCCAACAAGAACGACACAGCCACGTCACGGCGACGACGGATTCGCTTTGTGTAGATCCGTTCTGACTGTTGACCGTCAGCGCGGCGATCGATCACGTAATCAATCACGGCGTTCAGATCAAACTCTTCGCCATCAACTTCGTTCGAAACGCGTGTGAGATTCTCGGGTTTCATCAATTGAAACTGGTGCCGGACCGACGAGATAACGCCCTTGTGCCGTTCTTTTGTTTGGTCGACAAAGTGACGATCGCCATGCTTCACCTGTTTCTCGACGACGCGACACCAGCCCAGCCGGTGATCCGTCAGCTCGCGGTCCCACTCATCGTAGTTGTAAGCAACTTCGCCCTCGGCGAGAACCTGTTCCGGAGTCTCAGCTTCGGACCATGCTTCAGCGCCCGCAAGTTCGTCAGGATCGCCTTCCGCCGAAGGATCATTCCAGGCGTTGAACAACTCACGCGCATCACGGCGTTGCGGCATTTGCTCAGCTTCCCGCTGCTTCATCCTTTCAGTTGCGGCGGAATCATCCTCCGACTCAGACTGATCTTCCGGCGCCTCGACCTGCTGCACAGAATCAT
>JBKPJS010000475.1:0-1856 GCA_046730815.1 Acidobacteriota bacterium | reverse complement strand
GTGACAAGCATTGCACGAGCTGTAGCTTCGGCTTTGACGAACTCCTGCGCACCCAACTGCAACGACGCTTCATTCAACGCCTGTGAAAGATCCTTGCCGTGTGGCATTACGTCGTTACTGTAATCGAGCTGCGGATAAAGCTTGTCAGGATCGACTTCAACGCGAACGATCTTTGCCGGAGTTTTGAAAACTGCTTCGCCAAAGTTCTTGACCGGCACAGTCGTTTCCGCGCTCACCTGTTCACCTCGTTCAGTGGTTGCTACAGCAGCTACAGTCACATCAATCGAGCCGTCATTTCGCAGCGCTGAAACCCAATCAGCACCGCGTTGCTGTGCCAGTCCAATCATCAGATCGGTATCGATCACCTGATCGAGCTGCTGGTTTAACAACACTTTCAGGTTCTCACCTCCTTGCGCCACCAATCCTTCACGCAAGCTGGGGAGATTCAAGCCATTCGGATCGGCCTTTCCGGCTTGAAGTGCTGCACGAAGCACGCCCAACAACGCTTCTCGGCCCAGTCGCCGGTCAACCAGGCGCCAAAACATCGCACCCCGATTAGGCACCGAAGCAAAGTAGGTGCTATCCAACTGGCTCGCGCGTGCGAGTGGGCCATCGCGCTGGGCCACCGTCGCATAAGACAAACGCTGCCGGTACAACTCTGACTTGACCGCTTCTGGTCCAAACTGTTTTTCGAGAAACTGCGTCGCGAGAAAACGTATGAGGCCGTCACGCAACACGCCGCTTCCCTCACCTTGAACTGGTGTTTGACCACCGATCCACAGCCGCGCGATCGCCTCAGCTACAGAGAGCGCCGTAGCCGCATCCACCTTGGGTAGACGCACTGTATCAGCATCAAAGAGAACCGTGCCGCTATCGCTAAAACCCGCGCCACGTCGAACTGCAACCAATTTG
Organism: Acidobacteriota bacterium; assembly: GCA_046730815.1. Taxonomy (GTDB): domain Bacteria; phylum Acidobacteriota; class Blastocatellia; order Pyrinomonadales; family Pyrinomonadaceae; genus PSRF01. Next base: position 944 of record JBKPJS010000475.1, on the reverse strand, counting down.
AGGGGGACGTCAGGAGCTGGACCAAGAGCCGCTGCATAAAAAGCGCGCGCGGTGGCAGCAAATGCGATCAGTGCTTCGGCCCGCTTGCGATCGTCGGCCGCAGCGCCTTTTTCAAGTAGTACGACGATGCCTTTTCGATCGGCTGTACCCTCGACTCTGTCCCAATCGCCTTGAACAAAGAACGGCTGCCCGTGTAACGACTGTTCAAAAGCGATCGATCCGTTTGGACCAGCTTTCTCGACGCCTGAAGAGATCGCGTTCGGAATATTGACCGTCAAACGAAACGGCGCTGTGTCTGCCCCACGCACAGAATACGGAGTGTTCGGCATCGGGTACCAGAATGACAATGGCAGAAATTGCGTGCCGATCGGGCTGATCGCGCTGAGTCCGCTGTTGCTCTCGACGGGAAGAACATAGGTGATCGCAACTGTGACACTGGAATTCGGACCGACTGATGACGGCAACGCGATCTCGACTCGCTGAAGATCTCCTCGCGGCTCTGCGCCTGGTCTAAACGTGCCGGCCGCGCCGCCCACTGTTACTGATTTCACGCTGGCCTTTGAATTAAGACGTGCGGTGAGAGTTCGGCCTGCGCCAGTACCGACGTTCGTCGCGTTGATAGTCGCAACCGCGTTCAGCGTACGTTCGTTTTGTTGCACGTTGGCGTTGATGTCAAACGAAGTCACTTGCCAGACAACGCTCGCCGGTGCCTGCGCGCCGGCCTGGACCAGAAGGCACAGAATGACTGTCAATAAAAAAAGTATTCTCATGGTTACGGTAAATAGAACTGTCCTAACGATCCGGGCCGCGCACAAGCTCGTGAATGTCGCGCATCATCAGTAGCAGCGGCTGAAGACGATCCAATGGCAGCGCATTCGGTCCGTCTGACAACGCCTTCTCCGGACAGTCATGCACTTCCATGAAGACAGCATCCACTCCACACG
>JBKPJS010000474.1:0-13152 GCA_046730815.1 Acidobacteriota bacterium | reverse complement strand
ATCTGCGCCTCGCGACTAGAATTGGTCTTCGCCGAATCCGGCACGGAGATGTGGCCGAGTGGCTGAAGGCGGCGGTTTGCTAAACCGTTAAGGGTCAAAAGCCCTTCACAGGTTCGAATCCTGTCATCTCCGCCAGAAATTTTAAGCTACAAAGAAGCACAAAAAGCACAAATGACGTAGGCTAAACCTTCTGTGCCTTTTGTGCTTCTTTGTGCTTGCACGACCCGAGCCACTGGACTTACGACAAAGGGCTGTGGATGAACGCTGAGTACATTCGGACGATGCCGCTGGACGAGTTGCTGCCGATGGTGAAGGCGGAACTTCGCGCGAACAAACTCTGGCGCGAGGAGTATGATGATGAGGACAGCGCGTGGTTTCGAAAGACTGTCGATCTGATTCGCCAGAGCTTTTTCACGTTGAAGGATTTTTCTTCGCAGGGCCGTGCATACTTTTCTGATGACTTTGACTTTGAAGAGACGGCGGTTAATAAGAACCTGCGGACGGAGCCGCGTTCGCGCGAGCTCCTGAACGGACTCGCGGGCAAGCTCGAAACGGTCGAGCCGTTCAACGCCGAGACTGCCGAAGCGGCGTTGCGCGCATTTGCAGACGAAGCAGGCGTTCAAGCAGGTTTGTTGATAAACGGATCGCGCACGATGCTGACAGGGCAGGCTGTTGGACCGTCGATGTTCGAGATCTTCGAGCTGCTCGGTCTTGAGACGTCGGTACAACGATTGAGAAGCGGCATTCCGTGGTTTTAATTGTAGGGGCGGCCTCCGTGGCTGCCCGCTCTTCGACAACGGGCGGCCACGGAGGGCCGCCCCTACAAATGGGAGATTGATGATGCGTTTTATTCTAGTTCTGGTCTTAACGTGCGGAGTTGTTGTTGCTCAAAACACAAACTCTTCAACAACCAACGACCGGCCTCGAACGACTAACACAAATCGAGCGAAGCCTCCGGTTAGTACGCAAGAACCATCAACCCCCGCTCCCAAATCAACACCAAAGAAGCCCGCAACATCTGCGCAGGAAGCACCCGGATCAGAAGGCGTGCTCGCCGCATTCAACAGCCTGCTCAAAGGAATAAGGGATGCGAATGTTGATGAGGTTATGACAAGTTACTGGAACTCTGCGCGTCTCAATCTCTTCAATTACAACGGCACAGTAACGAAGGGCTGGGACCAGGTACGCAAGAATCGCGAGAGCTCGTATCCCGAGATCAAGGATGTGAAACTTGACGTGCGAGACGTTTCAGTGACGATGCTCGGCAGAGATGGCGCTGTGGTCACTTGCCTGTGGACGCAATCGCAAAACTACAAAGGCACGCCTGAAACAGCCTCGGGCCGCATGACGCTGGTCTTCAAACGATTCGGCACGGCGTGGAAAGCGATCCATTTGCATTCATCGCCCGATACTCCAAATCCAGCCGTGATTCCACCGTCGGAGAAACCGTCACCGTCTCCCACGCCGTCGCCCACACCCGAGTAAATTTTAGACAAGTTAAAGGATTTTCATGATTTACGAGATAGTATCTTGTTCATCTTGAAAATCCTGTAATCCTGTCCCACTACCCTCGACAACCCCGCTCCCGCAACAATAACCAGGAACGGAAAAATCTCTACCGTATAACGTGGCTCCGGGTTTTCGAGAGTCGCGAAAAACCCGAGACGCAAAAAGATCAAGAGTGCGGTCAGCAATAACCATCTTCGCACGTCGCGATCTCGCGACCGCCAAAGCAACCAACCTCCAATCACACCGAAGAGCGAGTAGAGCCCGGTCAAGCCGGCAAAGAGCGGCAACCAATATTGCTGGTGAATGTCGTGATCCAGATCCTTGAGTGGCAGGAGCTCGCCGTTGAATGGGTAATACTGCGAGTGTGTGTCGAACCAAAGCGTCATCGCTCGCTTTAACGGCAGCACAACATAGTATCGAAATCGCGAATGCGCGACTCTCTCTTGTCCGATTTGCGCAAAGGCGGAGTCGATCTCGGGTGTCATCTCGACATTGGTTTCTTCGGGTTCGGTTTGCTCCTCCTCTTCCGGCTCTTCTTCTTGCTGACCTTCTTCATCATCGGATTGCTCGTCGGACTCTGAACTGTCTTCTGCTGGAGTCTCAGTTGAGTCTTCTTCGTCTGGCGGATGATTGTACTTTTCGAGCAAGGCAGCTACTCGCTCGCGTTCTTCTTTCGAGTCGAAGGCGCTATCCGGAAAATCAGTGATGTGAATCGGCCTCGTGTCCACAGACCACAGCACTGGACCAACATAACGGCTGTCGTCGAGCCACGTCCGCAGCCATAGCAGGTAGCCGCGCGGCACAAACTCGCCGGGCATTTCACCATGGGTTGGCGCGAGCGGCTGCAAGACGTGAAACACTCGTCGATTGCGAATGGTCCAGGGGACGAGCACGATGCAAAAAGCTAGCGAGAAGAGGACTGCAGCAAAGGCAGTTTCACGCAAAGCCGCAAAGGTTTCACGCAAAGGCACAAAGGCAGCGAAGAAATTTGCTTTGCCGTCTTTGCGCCTTTGCGTGAGAATGGCCGAAAATATCAGCGTGCCGCCGACTGCCGCTGCAAAGAGCCCACTGTCAGGTCGAAACAACACCGCCAGTCCGGCAATCAGCCCGGTGACAATCCACCAGACAATCGCTCTCTTCTGTCCTGTTGCCTTAAACGCAAACGTCGCCGTCAGGACCATTGCCACCGCCAGAAAACTGGCCCACACTTCCGTCAAGATCGTCGCCACATAAATCGCTGTAAACGGACAGATCGCCGCCAGCGCGAACGCGATGATTGCACCTCGGTGCTTACGCTCGTCATCGACGTCCCACTCAAAGGCGACCATCGCAATCAAGACACACGTAAATGTATCTATCACCGCCTGGACCACACGCACCGCGGTGTCGTTGTTGTGACCAAAAACTGCATAAACACCCGCGAGGAAAAGTGGGTAACCAGGAAGACGAATTAACGAGGGAACGTAAGGTGGTTGACTTTCATGAGAGTAAACGTGCTGTTCGAGTACGTTGCGCGCGATCTGTGAATAAACTCTGCCGTCGTCCGGCTCGTCGTTCGGGAGGCGTAAAGCTACAAAAAGGCGAAAGCTGAGTGCAACTAGCAGCAGTAGCGCATAAACAGACCAAAGTCGCTTCTTGTGACACATTGATTTATATCCACAGATTACGCAGATGACACAGATTATTTCTGTGTAACTGTGGATAGGTTATGGTCCAGCTTCGGCGGTCGCTTTGCGTTCGAGTTTTCCCCAGCCCACCACTGGACCACGGATCGCCATCGCCACGGATTTGATCATCACGTAGTACATCACCTGCCGGTAACAAAATCTTTGCAGGAACAACCACCATAGCAGGCTCCAACGTTCGCGACGCTCGAGCAGGAAAGCAAAGCCCGCCGATATCCAATCGATGGCCAGAAACAAGGCGTAGTAAAGCAGCACTTGCTGAAGATTGGTGGAAGAATAGCCAACCGGCTGTTGCCAGCGATCAAGAGCAACTGACACCAACGTGTAAAGCAGCATCAGGTCCATCACCGGCGAGATCAGGGGAAACAAAATCTGAAAGATCCAAACGTTCGGCATCGCGATAAACCCAAGCGTTCCGTAACGCGGACGAAACAGAGCGTCGCGGTGTTTCCACATACACTGGAGCGTGCCGTAGGCCCAGCGGAATCGCTGCTTCGCGAGGGAGCGCAAAGTGTCTGGCGCCTCAGTCCAGGCAATTGCAGTTTCTTCGTAACCGATCGTGTAACCGAGCCGCCGAATTCGCAGGGTTAGATCCTGATCTTCCGCAAGCGTGTCAGACGGAAAACCACCGGCTTCGTCCACCAGATCCTTTCGCCATGCGCCGACCGCGCCGGGAACGACGGTGATGCAATCGAGACTCGCAAACGCACGCCGGTCCATATTCTGAGAGGTAATGTATTCGAGTGCCTGCCAGCGCGTGACGATGTTAACGCGATTTCCGACTTTCGCGTTCCCCGCAATGGCCCCCAACTGTTTGTCGTAGAACCTGTGGGCCAGCGCGCCGACTGTTTCGGGTGCGAACAGCGTGTCTGCGTCGAGCGCGATGATGATCTCGCCACGAGCATGTCGCAGCCCGGTGTTCAGCGCCGCGGCCTTTCCCGCGTTTGCAACGGTGAACAACTTCACACGCTCATCGTAACCAAATTTTTCTGTGACCACTGCGCTTGTGTCGTCTTGCGATCCATCGTCAATGACGATGATCTCGTACTTCGAATAATCAGAAGCGAGCAGGCTCCGAATCGTATTCTCCACCACCAGTTCTTCGTTGTACGCCGGAACAAGAATGGAGACGAAGGGCACGTAATTGCTTCCAGCGTGAACCCGTTCTCTGCGGCGTGATCTAAGCCACTGTTGAAGTGCAAGCGAACCAACGAACACGAGTCTTGCTAGTCCAAGGAGAATCCCGATCAGAAAGACCCACTGAAGCGTCCAGCCACCCGTTGACAGAAAGAAGAACGTGATTGCATCCGCGCGCGTGAACACACGTTGGTTTGGAGGAATGACCGGCATCACTTGATCTCTCGTGAGCCCAGCCAATTCTGACACAGGCACAAACCGGAATCCTCGTGCTTTCAACTGATGAATCAATTCCGGCAGCGCCTCGATCGTGGCCGAACGATCGCCTCCCGAATCGTGTAGCAGAACAACTTCGCCGCGCGTTTCGGGATTCGAATCTGTCGCGCGATCGATCGTCCGCTGCACGATCTGATCGGCCGTGACCGGAAGTTGCCAGTCGTCCGGATCTATCCGGACGCCCACCATGATGTAGCCGAGCTGCTGCGCCACGATGGCGGGCTCGACCTCCTGCGGCTTATCGGCCTCCGCATCACCGAAGTATGGCGGACGGAACAGAACAGTTGAACGACCTACTTCCGATTCAATCAGGCGCTGCGTAGCATTCAACTCGAGCTCGGTCAATGAGAGTGGAATCTCACCAAGATTTGGATGCGTGAAACTATGATTACCGAGCTCGTGACCATCGTTCGCAATGCGTCGCACGAGCTCGGGATACGCCTGCCCGTTCTTTCCGATGATGAAAAACGTCGCGGGAACATTTTCGCGCTTCAGAATATCGAGAATCGCCGGCGTCCATTTTGGATCCGGACCATCGTCGAAGGTCAGCGCAAGTAAACCGGGTCGATCGCCGGTGCGCTCGACGACGTACGACGAAGGCAGCGCGGTGAATTGTTCAGACTTGATGAATCCACTTGTCTCATCAATATCGAGATCGCGCGCGCCTTTCTGCGGACGCGACATGACCTTCAGCAATTCGCCGTTGCCTTCGAAGTCGACTTCGTAACCGTAGTTAATCGTCCGCAGTGCGTCGGCTGAACTGTTCTGCTGAGTTCCAAGGATGGACCAGACTGACGGGTCTTCAGATCCGAGACGCCAGACACCAAAACCCGCTGGCTTGTAACCGCTCGCTGCCCTGATCTCGTTGTAAGCGGTGACTGCATCGAGGAACCAAACTTTGTGATGTGACTCGTCTTCCTCATCGTATTCGAAATACGGATTGCGCGATGCGGGATCGAAAGTAGGCGTGGCGCTCGACTCGCGCGCATTCATTAATGCTTCCTGAAAAGTAATTTCGTCGGCGGTATCGTCTGCGTCACTCCAGTTGTAGCCATAGTTTCCGAGAGCGATGATCGTCTTTGCAGCATCGAGTTCGCGCATTCTCTTGATGAGGTTTTGTTCAAACCAGTCCTGCGCGGCCACTGGTCCAGCATCGCTGCCGGTCCAGTGTTGGTCGTAAGCCATCACGATCAGGTAGTCGCTCGCGGCAGAGTAGGCTTTGTAATTCCAGTCAGGGTCGTCGAACGGCACCGCTTGCACAACCAGCAAGCCCTTCGCGGCAAAAGTTGTGTGTAGCTCCTGCATGAACGTGAGCAGATTGCCCTGCGCAGCGGTCGGCGGCTCCTCGAAGTCGACACAGATTCCGGCAAACTTGTTGTCCTGCACGAAAGCCGTGAGTGAGTTGATTAAGGTTTGCCGGTGTGGTTCGTCCGCGATTAAACGCGCCAACAGATCGCCCTGCCACTTTTCGTCAATCACGTTCTGCACCATCGGCAGGATGCGGACCTCAGGGCGCGTGAGGCGAATCCAGTTGAGTGCCGGTATGTGAACGTCGGTGACGAGCGGATTCGTGCCGGCGGGTACGTTTTGCAAGTGCGACCATTCGGCGACGACCCAGTCAAGGTGGTCCAGGTTTCGCTTGAGTGATTCGTAGCTCGACTCGTCCCAGTTGATAAAGAAGCCAACCGACAGCGGGCGCGTCGCAGGAACAATAGGCGCGGGAACGGTCGGGGGTGGCGGAACGACGGCGATATGTGAGCGGCGTTTGCCGGGAACGACATATTTGGTCGTCGCCAATGCGTGTTGCAGATCGGCTTGCGCCTTTCTGGCTTTTCGTTCAGTCGGGTTAGCGGGGATGTTTGGCTTTGCCGGCTTCAAAGCTCGCAAGTTAAAACCTGGGAGCACTGGATTGGCGAGCACGCTGGCAATAAAGATGGCCGCGAGCGCTGTGACGATGATGGAGATGGCTAACCAGATCCGTCGCACACGCCGCCAACGACGGCCATGCGGATCGTGAAAGACGGGGGATTCGGTCACGAATCTATTGTTAGACAGGATTACAGGATTTTCAAGATTGGCGCAGGATTGCTGGAAATAAAAAGCCGTCCACGATCGAGATCGTGGACGGCTTCGGTGAACTGTTCGGATTGGCCAGTGAGACTACTGAACCTTATCCTAACGAGTTAGCTGGTTCAGAGGTCAGGCCGCAGCCACCTCACTGTGATTAGAACTCATATATTTTTGAATCACCTCCTTTCCAGTGTTGGCAAAATAATAAAACACGCGGCAAAGATCGTCAACCGGTAAATTATGCCGCAGATGAGCGCGGATGAACGCAGATCATACCTGCGTTCATCCGCGTTCATCTGCGGCATAAACACGCCATGGGTGCTCGAGGCCGAAGAAGTAAGCAAGCTCGCGGTAGTCTTCGCAATCGTGAATCACGAAGTCGGCAATCTTGCGGGGCTCGAGTGAGCCGAACTGGTCACCACGATTCAAACTGTAAGCCGCATTGATCGTGGCGGCGGTGATTGCTTCCGCGGGCGTCATTTTCATGTGCGTCGCAGCAAGCGACAGGATCATCGTCATCGAAGGTGTTGGTGATGAGCCGGGATTAAAATCAGTCGCGAGCACAACAGCCAGCCCGGCGTCGATCATTTCGCGCGCTGCTGGATAACGCGACGAGCCGAGCGCATAAACCGAACCCGGCAACAGTACTGGCTGCACACTCGCCTGCCTCAACGCCTCGATGCCCGCGGCGTCCGTGTGTTCGAGATGATCGGCTGTAACCGTTCCGAGTTCAGCCGCCAATTGCGCACCTCCGGAGAGCGAAAGCTGATCGGCGTGCATCCGCAGACCAAGTCCGTGACAACGCGCAGCAGAGAGGATCTTCCACGATTCGTCAATCGTAAATACTTTCTCCTCGCAGAACACGTCGCAATACTCCGCCAACTTCTCCCGCGCAACTCGCGGCAACATCTCGTCGACTATCAGCGAGACGTATTCATCGCGTCGTGATCGATACTCCGGTGGAATGCTATGCGCTCCAAGAAACGTGGGCACGTAGCGCAGCGGCGTCTCTTCATCCAGACGTTTGATCGCACGCAGGATTTTAAGCTCATCTTCCAAAGACAAGCCGTAGCCTGACTTTGCTTCAATCGTCGTCGTGCCTCCGCGCAGAAACCAATCCGCGTAGCGCCGGCCGGTTGCAACGAGCTCATCGATACTCGCTGCCCGCGTGCGATTAACGGTCGATTGAATGCCACCTCCGCGTGCGGCAATCTCCTGGTAAGTTGCTCCGCGGCTGCGTTCTTCAAACTCGTCGACACGCGTTCCCGCAAACACCGGATGAGTGTGCGCATCAACGAACCCAGGAAGAACGACACGTCCATCGGCATCGACTACTGTCGTTTGTTCATCGATGAGTGCTTCGATCTCAGCCGCCGTCCCAACTCTCTCAATCAAGCCATCGCGAACGAACAATCCGCCACGCGAAACAATGCCGAGTTCTTGCATCTCGGACCCGACACGGGGACGCGCCGGTCCCGCAAGCGTCACCACCTGCGAACAGTTAACGATCGCGACCCGCTTACTTTCGTTTCCGGAGGACATAAATACTGAGGCCGACCGCATTCGCTATCAAGACTGTGATGATAATTTTCAGTGCAAACGACAGTGGACTTCCCACTTCGGTAATCGGAACTATGGCGAAACGGATATAGACCAGAGTGACAAGGAAGCCCGACGCGCAGGCGATCTTGAGCCACAAGGGCGCTCTGACGCCAAGAGCCTTCATCCCAAACAAAGGTATCGCAAACAGCACCAGGTAGGTCAGCGCGTAAAAAATCCCGCCGGCATTATCTATCAGTTGAAAAGCTTCCTGCGCGCGCACTCCCGTCAAGCTGAGTAGACCGAGCACCAGCGTTACTGCGCCCACAAACAAAATTGAGTTAATTGGCGTTTTATACTTCGGGTGCAACCGGCTAAACCATGCGGGTAACAATCGATCCCAGCCGGCGACCATCGGCAGACGCGTGTTGCCGGCAAAGTAAATACTCATGAGTGCAATTGTCCTGACGGTGATGCCGAGAATTGCAATAGAACCGATTGTCCCAACCCATCCCAGGGATCGAAATCCAATCGAAAGGACCTGCGGGATCGGTCCAATCAGATCGATGTGATCGCGCGGAACAAACGCGAGCACCGAACTGGTGCCGAGGATGAACATCAGCGCAATGATCGGAGTTGCAATCACGACGGAGCGCCCGATGTTCCGCGCCGGCGCGCGTGTTTCTCCGGCAAGGATGGCAATGTATTCAAAGCCGGTCAAAGCACCGAGCGCGAGCTTGCTGGCAACGTTGATGTTGTAAGCAGAAAAGGTGGGAAACTGAATTGCAAAGGGCCGGTACTCTCCTGCTATCACCTGCGAGACAGCGACGAGCGGCAACAGGATCAAGATAGCGAAAGTGGTCAGGTGTACCAGGCCGCCTACATTGTGGACCCACTTGCCGAGAGCCAGGCCGCGCGTGGCGGCTACCACCATCGCTGCGACAAGAATGAAACTGATCAGCGTGATCGTTTTCGGATTGTCTTTCATCCACGCTGCCGATGGTCCAATCGCATAAGAGATGTTTGTCGTCACCACCAATCCGACGCCGGCCAGAATAGAGATGGCAAAAACCCAGAGGTTCCACCCCACCATGAAAGCGACAAAGTCGTTGAAAGCGAGCTTGGACCATTGATAAAGACCGCCCTCCAGTGGCATCAGGCGATTAAGGAAGATCACGGCGGCAGCAAGTGGAAGGTAGAACGTGATGATGGCAAGGATCCAGAATAGGTTTTGCTCATGGCCAAGCCTGGCAGCCCAACCTACCCAGAACGTTCCGACAACGAAAACGACCTGGGTAAGAACTAAATCAAACAGTCCTAATTCTTTTTTGAAGACAGCGCTGCGAGCTTCAACATCACGCTCGATTTCAGCGACGCCGGGGGCGACGGCCTGATCTGTGGAATCAGTGTTCATCTGTGGCATGGGTTAACCATTGGACCACATCCTCACGCATCTCGGGAACAATTTCGTGCGCCGCGTCATAGCTCTTGAACACAACCGAGCGAGCCCGTGTTCTCAATTGTTTTTCATAATCGCGTACTCGTTCGGGTGGATAAAACTCATCTCGCGTCCCGGCGAGATGAAATACTTCAAACTGCGCCGGACGATACACCGTGCTGGTTTCCCAATCGCCTGGAATGCCTCCGCAGATGCCAATCACTCCGCGCAAGTATTCAGGATGAGTGAAAGCAAAACGATAATTGAGTGCGCATGATTGTGAGAAGCCCATGAGGAAGATGCGCGCCGGATCAGCTACGCCTTCACTTGTTAAGGTTTTAATCAAATCGCGTAATGCTCGATGATGGACGGCGACTGATTCTTCCGGGCGAAAGCTTGTTAACCAGCCAAAGCCGAACCGGAGTGGACCACCAGTTTCTCGCGGTTCTTTGATGTGCTGGTGGAAACCCTGCAACGAAGCGATGGCGAAATTCTTTGGCGCGACGAGTCGCGCCTCGCGCATCATCTGTCGCTTGTTTGCGCCATAGCCGTGCAGCGCAATCAACAACGGCGCCGGCGACACAGGCCCGGGCTGAAGATCGTAATAGAGGTTTACTAGCGCCTCGAGAGCGCGGTCAAGTTCTTCCACAGATTACGCAGATTACACTGATTTCTGGAATCTGTGTAAGAGGTGTTAGCATGATTCAAACTTTCGCGAGAGGTGTGAGTGATGAAATTTCCGGGCGGATTCAATATTCAACAGATGATGAAGCAGGCGCAAGCGATGCAGGAAAAGATGCAGAAGGAGATGGACGAGCTGCGCGTCGATGCTTCAGCGGGTGGCGGTGTCGTCACAGTACAGATGAAAGGCAATCATGAACTCGTCGCGCTCAAAATCGATCCGGAGGCAGTGAAGGAAGGCGACGTCGAGATGCTGCAGGACATGATTATGGCAGCCGCAAACGAAGCCAACCGGAAAGTCGACGAAGCGATGAAGGGCAAGCTTGGTGGGATGATGCCGCCGGGGCTCGGAGGGATGTTCGGTTAATCGACAATGCTAGAGTACGCTGAGCCCGTCACCAAACTCATCGACGAACTGAAGCGCCTGCCGAGCATTGGCCACAAGTCAGCACAACGCCTGGCCTTTCACATCATGCGCGCGCCTGAAGCCGATCTCGAGCGACTGATCGCTGCGCTGCGAGAAGTCAAACAAAAGATCGTTCTCTGTTCGATCTGCAACAACCTCACTGAAGTCGATCCGTGTCGCTTCTGCTCGTCGACCAGCCGAGATCATTCCGTGATCTGCGTTGTCGAAGAGCCTCATAGCCTGGTTGCGGTGGAGAAGACGCGCAGCTTCAAGGGCGTTTACCACGTGCTTCACGGAAGCCTTTCGCCGATTCGCCACATTGGACCAAGCGAATTGCAGTTAGCCAATCTCCTGCCGCGACTGAAACCGGAAAATAATGAAGGCGTGGCGGTGAGGGAAGTGATCCTTGCGACGAATCCGACCACTGAAGGCGAAGCAACCGCAAATTACATCAGCCGCTTATTAAAACCGTTGGGACTACGAGTGACGAGGATCGCGATGGGCATGCCGGTGGGCAGCGACCTCGAATACGTGGACGAAGTCACGATGGACAAAGCCCTCGCTAATCGACACGAGATTTGAGTTTAGCCGCTAAAAATCTTAGAACCGAACCTGCTCGGAGGCGACACCTTTTTTACACTCAGCGCAAGCCTGGTCCTTGTCGTACATGCTCACGTCAAACTCGATCAACGACTTGACGGGCACGCCTTCCATTTCACTCGGCGCTGTATCGAAGCGCACGATTGCGCCGCAACCGATTACTCTCGCGCCGAGCGACTTCACCAGTGCTGCTGTTTCCTCAATCGCATTGCCGCTGCGAATGATGTCGTCAACGATGATGCAGGGATTAACCTCGCCCTGATTCACGTACTGGCGAAACATGCGCTCACCATGCTCCTGTTCGGCCCAGTAGATCTGTTCGGCGCTGAGAGCGTCGCGCACGCCGAAAGCAACCGGAATTCCGCCTGAGCTCGGACTGATGATGGAAACTTTGGGCAATTGACTGGAGATGTCTTTTTCGAGTCGAAACTTTCGACTCAGTGCTACCGCCAGAACGCGCGCCGTGTCGTAATAGCGAAACGCCAGGGGCATTTGAAAATAGTGTGGCGAGTGTTTTCCATTTGGATAAACGAAATGGCCCTCGCGAAACGCGCCCGTGCGTTTCAGAATTTGCATCACGGTGTCCGGGGAAGGAATCAGCTCGACCATGCGTTTCTCCTCTTAAATTTTCGCGCGAGAGCATACATCACTCGTAGCCTGTTCGACTAGACGCCGCTGATCGCGCGGTAAACCATCCGGCAAAGACTGCGGAGAAAACCACTCCGCACGTTCGACTTCCATCGCGCGTGGCGTGACAGTGCCATTGGCACGACAACGAAACAAAACTTCGACTTGTTGTGGCTTCCTGAACGATCGCGTCGCAAAAATTTCTACGTCTTCAATTTCAAGCGCTATCTCTTCACGCAACTCACGTCGCAACGCATCGACTGGCTGTTCGCCTTTTTCCAGAAAGCCACCAGGCAAACCCCAGCCGCTGCCGGCTCGAAATCGATGTTTCAGGAGCAGTATCTGACCACTGTCGTTGAAGATGAGTGCGCCGGCCGTAACTGTAAAGCGCGCATGCGTGAGCCGCATGCTCCAGCGACGAATGCGCGGCGGTAGCAACCGCCAAAACTTCCCGATGAGATTCTTAAACACTCAATGCGCAGCATACACGTTGTGCGCGCAAATTCGTGTACAATGCGCAATCAACATGTCAGCAACCGAGACGATTGCCGTACCCAAGCGGATCACAAACGCGCAGACTGTTTGCAACGAGAGAAACGAAAAGGGAAAGCTCTGCAACGGTCATCTGAAGCAGTTGCGAACTGCGGGCGAAGCCGCTGAGATTCACCTGCGCGGCGATGATGTGCTTTTCAAATGCCAGACGTGCGGGACCTTGTACATGGGTCCGCCGCTGGGCCATGTTCGCGATCCCAATAAGCAGAGCCGGTTTGTAGAAGCTGAGTTGACTGCGTTGTTGCAGGCGGCGGGGGGCACGTTGCCGGTGATCAAGAAAGACGAACAACGCGGCGTTTACGTGATGGTTGAGACGGAAGCGGGCGATCACGGTCACGCCGCGAAACCTGCTCCAGCGAAAGCTGCAACTCCGGCAGCAGCGCCAAAAGCTGCCGCGCCCTCAGCGGCCAAACCTGCCGCACCGGCAAAACCCGCTGAACACAAAGCCGGCGCGCAACCGAACCGCCAGTTATTCAGACGTTCGACGTATGCTGGAGTTAAAGACACTGGACCAGTGGCCGGTGAGACGTTTGAACAAAAGGTCGCTAGATTGAAAGCAGTGGCGGTTGCCGCGAAACAACGGGCGGATGAAGGCGGAGGTCCTGAACCTGCCGCGCCTGAGGTTCTGACAT
>JBKPJS010000473.1:0-3722 GCA_046730815.1 Acidobacteriota bacterium | reverse complement strand
GACTCGTACAGTTCCGAGTTCTTCCAGTTCCGCAACAATCGCCGGAAGCGCAGTCGCATAATCTAATGAGAGCGAAACGCTCACTTCCGACGTCGTGACCACGTCGACCACGGTGCGATGTCGTTCAAACACTTCGAAGAGCGCACGCAGAAATCCGTAGGCGCCCAGCATGCGTGCGGAAGTGATCTGGACCGTGGTGACACCGATCTTGTGTGCAATTGCTTTTACGGTTCGTGGAGACGTTTCGGTTTGTGGGCCAACTAATGTGCCCGGCTCTTCCGGCGCTCGTGAGTTGCAAATCCGCACCGGAATAGAACTCTCGATAGCCGGTTGAATTGTTTTCGGATGGAGGACTTTAGCGCCAAAATAAGCAAGCTCCGCAGCTTCGCTATACGACAGGCGCTCGATAGTCCGTGCTTCCGGAACGACTCGGGGATCGGCAGTCAACACACCGCTGACGTCGGTCCAGATCTGTATTTCACGCGCACGGAGCGCTGCGCCAATCAGTGCGGCCGTGTAGTCAGAGCCGCCGCGTCCCAGCGTTGTCGTTGCGCCGCTGGTTGTCGCTCCGACGAATCCTCCCAGCACGGGAACAACGTTGGCGTTGAGAACTGGACGCAATTCTTTTTGGATGGACGAGAACGTTTCCGCCATCAAAGGAGCAGCGCACGTATGTTCTTCGTCGGTCATGATGCAACGTCTTGCGTCTACCTGCCGGGCTCGAATTCCGCGCTCGTTTAATACCTGGGCCAGCAAAGCGCTCGAAAGCATTTCGCCAGACGAGACGATGGCATCCTGAAGGACTTTGCGCCGTGAGTGATTCTCGGTGAGAGCTCGGAGTAATTCTCCAACACGATCTGCGGCGATGCGTGTCTGTTTTATAAACTGTGCTGCTTGCGAATCAGAGAGGAGTTCTCTCGCGACTGCATCGTGACGGCGGAACGTTGGTCCAAGCGACGCAATAGCCTGATCGACATCGTGCTCAATCGTCGCTGCAAGCAAGTTGTCGGTCACTCCGCTCATCGCAGAAACGACGACAACAGGCCACGACTCGCGCTCCGCTGCAACGATGCGCGCAACATTCTCAAAAGCGGCGGCGTCTGCAACCGACGTCCCGCCAAATTTCATCACGGCCGGCATTCTTGTTAACCTGCAATCCTGTAATCCTGTCTAAAAGTTTGACAGGATTTCAGGATTTCACAGGATTTACAAGATTAAACTACTTCGATACTTGAGGCGATATGTACTTGACGAAATCCAAAGCGGCCAACATCTCCAGCTTATCGATTGGTAGACGACCGATAATGAGTTTCGAAGTTTTCGCATCAAGCACAACTTCGAAACCGAGCTCTTTCAGTTTCGCGCGCGTTGCGTCCGATTTGTCTGTCACCCACACCTGCACCATAGCTTTATCCGCGCTCACGAATTTCGCTTCGTCAGCTCCTGGAATAATCTCTTTTTTTGCCAGGCGCTGAATGAGCGCGAAGATCGACGGGTGTACTTTGGTGCGAATTCGATCGAGTTTCTGTTCCTCCGGCGACTTCGGCACGTCCACACTTAAGTTTACAGTCGGTGGCATATTTGGCGGCGGAGCAAGCACTTTTCTGCGGCCCACAAAGCCGCCTCCTTTCCCCGGAGAAGGGGCGGGTTGCGAGTTTGACGTGCCAATAAAGCCGACTGTACCCCCGGCTGATCTTTGCGCAGTGAAACCCAGAGGGGCTTTGTCCGCCCCTACTGCTTCAGGGTTCACACCTTCCGGCACTTCAACCGGCACATCAATCCGTCGCGGCTGGCCACCATCAGTTACGATCATCTCCTCAACAGCGACGAACGAAGTGAACTGCGTCATTAATCGATACTCGATCCCAAGCTGCGTGATCGTATTCTTCAACTCTGGGCGCATCTGCTCGGCTTGTGCACCGGCGTAGTCCTGGTCCATCAAACTCTCGATTCGCTGGCGCGCCCAGAGTGATGCCAGCACATCGTGCGACGCCATTGTCTCTGGAAGCTCGACCGGAATCTCTCGCACGAAATCGTTCCCGGCCACCCTTCCTTTGAGCCGAATCGTAGCGCGTCCCGCGCCAGTGAAGCGCCCGGTCAGAATCACAGGCTTAGCTCCAAAGAGATCCGGAATGCGTTGCGGGTAAACATCTGTTACCGGCAAGCCGTTCCAATCAATTGAAATGTCGGTCAACAGTGGATTACGCACGCGTTCGTGAAAACGGCGCGCGGCCGCTGATCCATCGTCACTCAAACTCACATACTCCACTTCGCCTTTCCCAACTTCCGCCATCTTGTCCAGCAGAAAGCGATTCACTGAGCTGCCAATACCAAATGAAAACACGCGCGCATTCTGATGCTTCTGCACCTCCGAGATGATCTCCATATCGTTGCCGACGTAACCGTCAGTCATAAAACAAACAATGCGAACGTGTGACTGATCGTCAGATGGTTCGAGCGCGGCCTTGATGGCCGTCATCATTTCGGTGCCACCTGAACCTGCACGCGATTGCAGGAAAGCCTGTGCCTTTCTCATGTTCTCCGCGGTCGCAGGTACAGGCTGCGGAAAGAGGATGTGCGTGTCGCCCGCAAAAGTGATGAGATTGAACGTGTCAGATGGATAAAGATTGGCGAGCGCCAACTTCATCGTCTCTTTCGCCTTCTCGATTGGGAAACCGCTCATCGACCCGGACGTGTCCAGCACGAACACTAACTCCTTCGGCATGACATCTTCCGCTGTAACGCGCTCGGGGGGCTGAAGAATCATCGTGAAGAAGCCTCCCTTTTCAGAACGATGCGTCAGCAACGCGTCCTGAATCGCCTGGCCGGCCACGTCGTAACGAAGAATGAAATCTTTGTTGGGGATGGTCGCGCTGTTCTTTAGTCGCAGCCGCGCGCTGCGAACGTCCGGACGTTGAATCTCGATTGGGTGGGTTTTCGATTCAACGTTATCGACGATCAAACCGGCGTCGAGGACCACTTCGAGCGAAATGTCGTGGCCACTTCTCATGCCGGAGCGCGCCAATGGCGGAGTGATGCGCGACGCATCCGGAACTTGGTCCGTGCCCCGCTGATCTTTGGGAGCGCCGGGCACGTAACGTGGACCGACAACCATGGGAAACACAAACTCGTACGCGCCATTCTCGTATTTCAAAGTTTCGACGTAGCTTATCGTGATCTTGACATGCTCGCCGGGAAGAATGTTGGCTACTGACTGGGTGAAGATGTTTGGACGTTCCTGATCGAGCAGGCTGGCCACTTGCCCGCTCGACTTCGCCGCGTCGTAAACCGCCTGCGCCTCTTCACGAGGCAGAATTTTTCCGCGCACCGTTCGTTCACCGACGATCATCGTCATGTCGTCAACCGCCGCTCGTTGTGGCAAGGGAAACGTATAGACCGCTTCGATCTTCTCGTTGAACGGATTTTCAAATTGCTGCGTCACGACGACGCGTGAAATGAAGCCACTGATCTCGGCCTTCACGTCGGTGTGTTTCAGAGGACACGTCGACTTCGGTTTTCCTGCCGAATCAATGACGGTCAGCGAACCTGGGGCGTCGCCTGTCTGAGCGGATGCGGTGGTTTCCGAAGACAAAGCAAGGAAGACCGGTATTGCGATAGCGCTGAGAGCAAGCAATAGAAAGGATTTCGTGAAGAACTCTTTGGCCATGATGTCCTCCTGGAGGTTTGTAGAACCCGATTTTCAGCCCCTGTGTGTTGGGTAT
>JBKPJS010000472.1:0-5014 GCA_046730815.1 Acidobacteriota bacterium | reverse complement strand
GGTCAATATTATATCCGATTATCATTGACACAACACTCAACATAAAGGAATCATCGGTTGGCGGCCCCGAATATCACAAATGAAACTTCAGGAGGATCTATGGTAACCAGAAGCCTTTTAGTCGTAGCAGCGGTGTTGCTGTTTGCCAGCCCAGCTTTCAGCCAATTTGGTCAATCTAACAGGCTGACTGACCTCGCCTCGCGATTGTCGCGAGACGCGGATGAGTTTGCGGACTCCAGCTACAACGGTCTCACAAACAACTCGCGGGCTCTTCGTAATGATGTCGAGGCTGTAATGCTGGCGTACCAGTTTGCCGGAGCGTCGCGGATTTTCTACCGCATGGTGGTTGACCGGCGCCGCAATCAGGATCTGCGTGACGCGTTCGACATGTTACAGAATCTCGCCCGTTCGGTTGAGCGAAACAACGTTCAGCGAAGCAACTGGTTCAACATTCAACGGTCGCTGCAAGATATCTCGCGCGAGCTCAATTACGATTCATCGAGCGGCGGTGGTGGGGGCGGTGGTAATCAGTTTCCGGGAGATTCCGGACGCGGCGGGCGCATGACGTGGAGAGGCCGTGTTGATGATGACGTGCGAATCAGAATTCGCGGCGGTTCCGCTGAAATTGAAACTATCGGTGGCACTGAGTACAGCGATTCCCAGCCGAACTTCTTCAATTCACTGCCTAATCGACGCGTGACCGTCAGGCTAACGCAAAAGAGAGGGCGCGGTGAAATCTTCATCGAGCAACAACCCTCCCGCGAAAACGATTTCACGGCGATTGTGCGGATCAAAGATTCGAGAGGCGGCGCAGGGGATTATGAGTTTGAATTGCAGTGGTGATTTCTTTATCCACAGATTACGCAGATTATCTGTGTAATCTGTGGATTACTCTTTCACGAGAATCTCGTCCACGAAGATCCAGGCATCTCCGCCGCTGCCGGGATGCCAAGCAGGGATCTTCCCAAAGTTCACCGCGTGAATGCGAACGTAGCGTGCGTTCTGTGGGGGGAGCGTTTTAACGACGTCTCTGATCACGACGCCGTCCGCTCTATCGGAAACGTCGGGGGTAAGCGACGCGGCGGGAGCAAAGGTTTTACCGTCAATTGAGAGGTCAATCTCCACGCGACTCGGCATCCAGATCCAGGACCCAACGTCCTGCAGGAACCCCGCGCCAACCTGCGAAACTCTTTGCACGCTTCCCATATCGACTACGACAACGAAGTCTTTGCCTTGATATCCCTGCCATCCCCCGCCGCTCCAATTTGTAGTCCCGCGAATACCGTCGATGAGCGCAAAGTCTCCTCCGCCTGTGTATTGCGAGCTGTAGTTTGACTGCAAAGTGATCTTCCAATCGTGCGGAATGCGGTGGTACTTCGCGCTTACGACAAGACTGAGTCTGCCATCCGCAGCAATCGCTAACGCTTTCACAGTCGTATCGGCTTCGATCTCGAATGGTCTGGTAAACCGCGACGAGTTTGAATCCGGTTCTGAGCCGTCAGTCGTGAAATAAAGGCTAGCGGGGTTCGCGTCGATCGAAACCAGGCTGATCTCGAGTCGATCTCTGAACGTCTGCCCGGCAGCTCTGATCACCGGCACAGGAACAATCTCAGGACCAACAATGCGCGACACCGGCTCGTTCCCCGCTCCGGTTCCCCACTCCGGATTTGGACGCGGACCCATCTGAAAAACTAGCTCGCCTCCAGCCATCAGATCGTCATGTGTAATGAACGACTTATTATATGTTCGCCCATTCAGCCTCGCAGATTGAATGTAGACATTGCGTTCCGCGGTCCCAGTCGCGCGAACGAGGAATGATTTCTGATTCCCGAGATTGAATCGAACCTCCGGAAATAACGGCGACCCAATCGCATAAACCTTCGAACCCGGCGTCACTGGATAAAACCCGGCAGCACTCAACACGTACCACGCCGACATCTGCCCACAATCTTCATTACCAATCAGACCATCAGGTTCGGCCTTGTAGAACTCGCTCATGATCTGGCGAACGCGCGACTGTGTCTTCCACGGCTGGCCCACGTAGTTGTAAAGATAGGCCATGTGATGACTCGGCTCGTTGCCGTGAGCGTACTGCCCAATCAAGCCGGTAATGTCCGCCTGTTCGCGCCCAGTGGTCCGTGTGTCTGCCGCAAACAACTGGTCCAGTTTCTCAGTAAACTTTCTTCGCCCACCCATCAGCTCGACGAGTTCGCTGACGTCCTGCGGCGCGAAGAACGTGTATTGCCATGCGTTCGCTTCGGTAAAGGCGAACGTGACCTCACGTGGATCGAAAGGTTCGATCCAGTTGCCATTGCTGCGTGGACGCATGAAACCTGACGCCGGATCGAAAACGTTTTTGTATGACTGCGCACGTGCGCTGTAGCGCTGGTAGTCAGCCGTCTGGCCTAGCATTCGAGCGACTTCCGCGATGCACCAATCATCGTAGGCATACTCGAGCACCTTCGAGACCGATTCTCTTTCCTCCTCCATCGCGATATAACCTTTGTCGATGTATGCGCCGAGCCCGCGATGCTTTCTCAACTCAGCGCTATGCTTCATCGCGTCGAACGCCTTTTGCAGATCGAATCCGTCGATCCCCTTTGCAGCCGCGTCGGCAATTACAGACACAGCGTGATAACCGATCATCGTGTCAGTCTCGTTGGCCGCGAGTTCCCAGACGGGCAAACGACCGCCCTGTTCGTATTGGACCAGAAAAGTCTTGATGAAATCGCGCGTGCGTTTGCGATCGATGATGGTGTAGAGCGGGTGCCCGGCGCGAAAGGTGTCCCAAAGAGAGAAGACGGTGTAATTAGCGAAGTCGTGCGCCTGGTGCGTTTGGAAATCTCGGCCGCGATAACGGCCATCGAAGTCCATGAAAAGATTAGGCGCGGTCATCGCGTGATAAAGCGCGGTGTAGAAGTTTGTTAACTGTGCGTCATTTCCGCCGGTGGCGACTATTTTGTTGAGCTCAGTGTTCCAGGCGGCTGTGGCGTCGGATCTCACCTTCTCGAAATTCCAATGATTCAGTTCCGCATGGAGATTCTTTAGTGCTCCGTCGACATCAACTGCGGAGATTCCGACTTTAACGAGAATAGGCGCGCCGGTCCGGGTGTCGAAACGAAAGTAAGTCTTGAGATTTCCGTCTGCGGAGCGATGTGACGTAAACGGCTGTGAAAACTCCAATGCAAAGTAGACGATTTGATCCTTGGCCCACGCTTGCGAGCGCCGCCAGCCAACGGCCGTTGTGTTGCTCGTGATGCGAAAGCCTGAGTCGAGCAGTTTGTCGCGATGTGCGAGGTCAATGATGATGTTGGCCTGATCGGTGCGAGGAAAAGTGTAGCGATGCATTCCCACGCGTGCTGTGGTTGTGAGCTCGACGAGAATGTTCTCGTCATCGTCGAGTTTGACTGAGTAATATCCGGGAGCAGCAGTCTCATTTCGATGTTGGAAGCGAGAGGCGTAACCCTTGTCGAAGAAGACCTCGCCGACAGTAGGCATCAAAAGGATGTCGCCATAATCGGAAATGCCAGTGCCGCTCAAATGTGTGTGACTGAATCCGTAAATTATGGAATCGGAGTAGTGATAGCCTGAGCAGCCGTCCCAGCCGGTGAGCCTCGTGTCAGGACTGAGTTGGACCATTCCGAAGGGCACGATCGCGCCGGGAAACGTGTGTCCGTGTCCAGCGGTGCCGATAAAGGGATTGACGTAACGTGTGAGATCTCGCTGAGCAGAAGCTGGCACAGAGAGCAAGAAAAGCAGGGTAACAGGATTTACAAGATGTTTCAGGATTAACAAGATGAAATCATGAAAATCCTGAAACATCCTGTTAATCCTGTAAGGCAATCGCGTAGATCAGTCGTTCCAACGCCTGAAGATCTCTGAGGTCGAGCACTTCAACCGGCGAGTGGCTGTAGCGCCCGGGCCACGACAAGCTGACATGCAGCGCACCGTAACGAACAAAGTCCGAACCGTCAGTGCCGCCGTTCGTCGCGCCCACCTGCAACGGAATGTTTTGCGTTCGCGCAATATTCAGAAGCCTGTCCACTTCGGCCGGCGGAGCGACAGACGAATTGTCGAGCCCGCGAATAACTGCACCACGACCGAGTGGCGCGTACGCGAATCTTGTCGTTTCAACAGGCGAGTCAGACGACACAAATGTATCGACGCTATAGACTCTCTTTACTGACGAACCATACTGCCTCGCGAGCGCCATCGCGCCTTCCAAACCCGTCTCTTCACGAACCGACCACGCCAAGATAACTCTACGTTTCAGAGTCGAAGGTTGAATTCTCCCTGCGGCGAGAATCAGAGCGGTCGAACCTGCACGATCGTCCAATGCGCGCGCAGTGAAACGAGTGGCGCCCAAACGAGTCGCGCTCTTGAATGCGGTTACGGACAAACCACTGGTGACACCACGTTGCTTTAGGCCTTCAGCATCATAACCAAACCACGCAGTCAGTGCTTCCGGTTGTTTAATCGTAGCCGTTTCTCTCGGAACGAAAACACCACGCAATGGAGGCTTGTCCACATCGAAATGAAGGAGCGCGGGTTGTCCTTCCCAGAGCGACGGGTAAAGTCCGCCGCGCGTGCCGAGCGAGACCGTTCCATCAGCGGCAATGTTTGTCACTTCAAACCCGACTTCGTCCTGATGCGCGATGAACATAACCGGATCGCGATCCGGCCCAAGTTCGAGAATCACGTTTCCCTCGTTGTCAGTGCGTGTAAGCGACGAGGCCCAACGAGGAAGCGCAGCCTTGATCTTTTCACGAACTTCTCGCTCGTGACCCGAGACTGCCGGAACATCTGCCAACGACTTGAGCAAGTCTGCAATATCGTTTGTAGGGGCGGCACTCTGTGGCCGCCCCTCGTGTTGCCGCACGATCGGCGCGTCGGGCGAGCGGGGGCCCCGGACGGCCCCCCCTACAACGATCCCCAATGACTTCTTAACACAGGCTGCGTCTACGACTGCGGCAAGCAATTTATTCGCGACAGTAAGGTGAACACTTTCCACGAG
>JBKPJS010000471.1:0-2781 GCA_046730815.1 Acidobacteriota bacterium | reverse complement strand
GAAGATGGAATCGTCACAGCAATTCCAGGCGAAGAAGTAATGAACAGATTGCGCTCCCGATATAAACGATGAATTATTCTTTTCACCCTCACGCTGAAAAAGAACTTGAAGAAATTGAAAATTACTACGACAGCATACGCGAAGGATTAGGAGATCGATTTCGCGAGGAAATTGAGATGACCATCTCGCGAATTCTTAAATTTCCAAATAGTTGGCAGCCGTTGTCTCCGGTCGTTCGCCGCTGCCGATTAAGAACTTTCCTTACGGAATTATTTATCGAGTTAAGCGACGCGAGATCCGGTTTTTAGCGATGATGCATCATCACCGCGAACCCAACTATTGGACCTATCGCTCTTGACTACACATCAGAAACCAGAGGCAAAAGAAACTTTCTACCCGGGGCCGAGTCGGAGTCATCTTGCGGCGTTTCCGCCAAAGGAGCGTTGGGATGATTGGACGGAGCTCGACTCGCGTGCGTGGCCGCAACGGAAGGAGCGGCACTACTCGATTGTCCCCACCACTTGCTTCAACTGCGAATCAGCGTGCGGCCTGTTGGCCTACATCGATAAGGTTACAGGCGAGGTGCAGAAGTTCGAAGGGAATCCCGAACATCCCGGCTCTCGCGGCCGCAACTGTGCCAAGGGCCCTGCGACACTAAATCAAGTAACCGACCCGGACCGTATTCTCTACCCGCTCAAACGCGCCGGAAAACGTGGCGAAGGAAAATGGGAACGCACAACGTGGGACGAGGCGCTCGACACCATTGCGGCGCGTATTCGCAACGCAATCCTGGAAAACCGGCGGCACGAAATCATGTATCACGTGGGCCGGCCCGGTGAGGACGGCTTTACCGAACGCATCCTCGCCGCGTGGGGAATCGACGGGCACAACTCACACACAAACATCTGCTCCTCCGGCAGTCGCGAAGGTTATCAACTCTGGATGGGGCTCGATCGCCCCAGTCCGGATCATGCAAACGCAAAAGTCATCCTGCTGATCAGCGCGCATCTTGAATCGGGCCATTACTTCAACCCACATGCGCAACGGGTCATCGACGGCAAAGCAAATGGCGCGAAGCTGATCGTGTTTGACACACGACTCTCGAACACAGCCACTCACGCTGACTGTTGGGTGTCACCATATCCAGGCTCCGAAGCCGCGATCCTGCTCGCAATCGCAAACTATTTGATCCAAAACAATCTTTACGATCGCGAGTTTGTCGAGCGCTGGTGGAACTGGAAAGAGTTTCTGGCAGCGGAAGGGACAGCCACGGATTTCACGGATTTTGAAGCACGATTGAAGCAGATCTACAGGGAGTACACGTTTGAGTTTGCCGCAGAGGAGTCGGGTGTTGACGGACACGTGATCGAAGAGATCGCAAGGCTCGTCGCTTCGGCCGGCTCGCGTCTCTCAACTCACAATTGGCGGAGCGTGGCGTCTGGAGTCAGCGGTGGTTGGACCGTTGCTCGTTGCCTGTTCATGCTGAATGCGTTGCTCGGCGCAATCGCGACTGAAGGTGGTGTTTATCCGAACGCTTGGAACAAATTTGTGCCGCGCCCGATGTACATGCCGCCACATCCGCAGATGTGGAACGAGACTACCTGGCCGCGCGAATACCCGTTGTCGATGAATGAGATGTCATTTCTGCTGCCGCACTTCCTGAAAGACGGCCGCGCGAAACTCGACGTGTACTTCACACGCGTTTACAACCCTGTCTGGACCAACCCTGATGGCTTTTCGTGGATCGAGATGTTGACTGATCCGGATCTCGTCGGTTGTTACGTCGCACTTACGCCGACGTGGAACGAGACTTCTTACTATGCTGACTACGTTTTGCCGATGGGTGTTGGCTCCGAACGACACGATCTACATTCCTACGAAACGCACGATTCGCAGTGGCTGGGTTTTCGGCAGCCGGTGATGAAAGCCGCTCGTCAACGGGCAGGTGAGAAGATCGACGACACGCGCGAGGTCAATCCTGGCGAGGTTTGGGAAGAGAACGAATTCTGGCTTGAATTGACGTGGCGTATCGATCCAGACGGAACCATGGGAATTCGCCAGTACGCAGAATCAAAAAAAGCTCCGGGCACACGACTCGGTATCGACGAGTATTACGAATGGATTTTTGACAACTCAGTTCCCGGTCTGCCGGAAAAGGCAACAGCCGAGAATTTGACACCGTTGGAATTCATGCGCCGCTATGGCGCGTTTGAAGTGAAGCAAAAGATTGGACCAATTTACGATGAAGTGATTGCTCCCGAAGAGTTGGACGACGTGCACGAGGATCGCTTCGGCAGGGTCTTCACACGCGCGGCAAAACCCGCTGGTCCAAACATTGTTCCGGTCCCGCTTCCCGATGGCGATGAAGAAGGACGTCGCTTAGTTGGGGTCAATGTCGATGGGCAGATCAAACGCGGTTTTTCGACGCCGAGCGGCAGGCTCGAATTCTATTCGTCCACGCTGAGCGGCTGGGGCTGGCCCGAGCTCGCGATACCAACTTATTTTAAGAGCCACGTTCACAAAGATAATCTCGAAGAAGGCCAGACGATTCTGATCTCAACCTTCCGCCTCGCCGTGCAGATTCACACGCGCAGCGCTAACTCGAAGTGGCTCGACGAAATCGCGCACACAAATCCGCTTTGGATCCACCCTTCGCATGCCCAAAGGCTTTCTATCCGCACCGGCGATCTCGTGCGTGTTGAAACTGAGATTGGCTATTACGTTGTGCCTGCCTGGGTGACGGAAGGAATTCGCCCGGGCATCGTTGCATGCAGCCATCAC
>JBKPJS010000470.1:0-3371 GCA_046730815.1 Acidobacteriota bacterium | reverse complement strand
GGCTCGAGCTTGCTCGGCGAGACTCTATCGCGTCTTGATGAGATCACGCCCCGGCCGCAACGCGATCGCGACGCGACTTTTGCTCCCGTGCTGGTAAAAGAAGATGGATTAATCGACTGGTCGGAGAACGCTGTCGCGATTGAACGCCGCGTCCGCGGTTTTCAGCCTTGGCCCACTGCCTACACGAGCTTCAACTCAAAAGGTGTGACTATTTGGCGCGCGCAGCCAATCGAATCAACAGCGGTCGACGGGTCCGCAGGCGAGGTGATTGCTGCGCACGGAGATGATCTCGTCGTGAGTTGCGGGGAGCAGACTGCTTTGCGGCTGCGGGAGGTTCAGCCTGAAGCTCGGAAAAGAATGCCGGTGCGTGATTTCATCAATGGCGTGCACGTGAAAGTTGGCGACCGCTTTGGCAAAGTTTAAGGAAGTCTCTCCGGCGCGCCTCGCTGCTTTCAGTGTCTTGCAACAGGTGGAAGCGGGCGCGTTCTCTTCAGTCCTGCTTGCTGCACAAGAGCCTAAGCTCTCACCTGCTGACCGATCACTCTGTCACGAGCTCGTCCTGGGCGTACTGCGCTGGCAGTTACTGCTCGACAAAATAGTCGAACACAGTTCGAAACGCCGAATCGAGAGTCTCGACTCAGCAGTGAGGATTGCACTGCGACTCGGGTTGTATCAGCTTCGTTTTCTGACTCGCATACCAGCCTCAGCGGCGGTGAATGAGTCTGTGAGTCTGGTTCGTGCGGCACGACTGAGTTCCGCGACTGCGTTTGTTAACGCCGTGCTGCGCCGGGCGATACGTGAGGCGGAGTACGATCCGGCGGCGGAAGTTTCCGATCCGTTAGAAAAGATCGCGGTACAGACATCGCATCCCGTTTGGTTGATTGAGCAGTGGGCCAAAGCGTTTGGGGTTACGGAAGCAGAAGCGTTTGCGCAGGCGAATAACGTCGTGCCGCCGACAGCGTTTCGTGTAGTGAAGTCGCGGGCACATCAAGACAAAGTGTTATCAAAGCTGGAGGCTGCCGGAGCGACACTTGAGCAATCGCAAGTTGCGGAGGAAGCGTGGCGTGTTTCGGGAGCAACATCGATGCTCCGCGAGTTGAGCGCCGCGGGTCAGATTTATCTACAGGACGAAGCTTCGCAACTCGTGGCGCAAGTGTTGGATGTTAAGGCCGGGGAGCGAGTCCTCGATCTGTGTGCGGCTCCGGGCGGGAAAACTACGCTGATTGCTGAGTGCGCTGGAGATGACGCGATGATAGTCGCCGCTGATCGATCGGCAGTAAGAATGGAAACTGTGATTGCTACAAGCAGGCTTCACAAACTCAAAGGAATCAAACCGGTAATACTGGACGCTGTCGAACAGTTGCCGTTCAGACCGGGGACTTTCGACAAAGTCTTGGTTGATGCACCGTGTTCGGGAACGGGGACGCTGCGACGCAATCCGGAGATTCGTTGGCGGCTTTCAGCGGCAGATATCGGCGCGTTCGCGCAGATCCAGAAAGAAATTCTCCGTCGAGCTGCGGACGCGGTGAAACCGGGTGGACGTTTGGTTTACTCGACCTGCTCGGTCGAACGTGAAGAGAACGAGGAAGTGATACAGGAAATTAGTCTCCATCGTCTGAGTGTTACCCGAACCTGGCCGCAGCGCCAGGGATGTGATGGATTCTTCATCGCCACCTTCCAAAAATAGACAGGATTACAGGATTGCATGATTAACAAGATAGATCCCATTCATCTTGCAAATCATGTAAATCCTGTCTAGACTTCGCAACTTGGTGAGTTTAACTGACAGAATCTTGTCGGTCTTCCGCAGCATCGCAATCGTCATTGCGATCGCGGTTGTTTTTCTTTTCGGAGTTGCTACAACTGTCTACCTCTCTTTGCGCAGCCCGGAAGTGAAGGTCCCGGACGTGGTTGGAAAGGATCGATTCGAGGCTGAGAAGATCCTGGCTGAAGCTGACTTGAAGTTTCGCGTTCGTGCGACGCGGCCCAGCACGCAAGCAAAACCCGACACAGTTCTGTTCCAATTACCGCGGCCTGGAGAGGTTGTCAAGACCGGCCAAACTGTGGCGATGGATATCAGCCGCGCCGCCAAAGAAGGCGAGACACCTGAAACTGTAATACCGGAAGAGCCAGTAGAGAATCGCAACACCAACACTTCTTCAAACAGCAACGAGAACAAACCGAAGCGGCCGAGAAACAGGAACGCAAACGACAACGCCAATAGCAACAAGAACGCAAATGCCAACGCAAACGCCAATGCCAATGCGAATCGACCTGTTAACGCGACCCGACCTGTTAACACTAATCGGCCGAACGCAAACGCCGGCGTTCCTAATGTGAATGCAACTCCCCGAAGCAATGTAAATCGCAGCGACCTGCGAAACTCGAATTCCCGACCGGCAAGCAACGAAAACAAACGTCCGGTGACTCCTCGTCCGACACCGAAGCCGTGATACGTAACAGAAACATCGAGATCGCTCCTTCAATTCTTTCCGCTGACTTCTCCTGTCTCGGCGAACAGATCAAGGCAGTCGAGCGCGGCGGAGCAAGTGTGTTGCACGTGGACGTGATGGACGGTCATTTTGTGCCGAACATCACCGTCGGCTTGCCGGTGGTTAAGTCGCTTTCAGGCTTCACACGTTTACCGATTGATGCTCACTTGATGATCGCTGAGCCAGGCAGATATGCGACACAGTTTGTTGCTGCCGGCGCGCAGATGGTCTCGGTGCACGTCGAAGCAGATCCGCATCTGCACCGAACGCTGATGTCGATCAAGGATGCAGGGGCGCAGGCTGGAGTTGTGTTGAACCCGTCAACGCCGGTGGGGGCGCTGGAGGAAGCATTACACTTTGCCGACTATGTTCTGGTAATGTCTGTCAATCCGGGCTTCGGCGGTCAGAAGTTTATTCCGCAGTCGATCGACAAAGTAAAGCGATTGCATCGGATGATCGATGAGCGGCAATTGAATGTCCGCATCGAGATCGACGGCGGCATCGATCGCAAAAACATCGAATCGGTGGTTGCGGCCGGGGCCGAGATTATCGTGGCCGGCTCAGCGATTTTTGGGACACCCGACGCGGAAGCAGCGGTAAAAGAGCTTCGCAACGCGACGGTTGAATGGGTCTAAACATTGCCGATTCCAATTGCCAGTTTGCTTCAATTTGGCAATCGGTAATTGGAAATTGGCAATGTTTACGGGGTAAAGCCAACCGGATCCATAGAATTTGAATCCGATAGCGGTAAGTTCCGTCCTCAGTCTTTATCATTTGTGCATTTTGTGCCTTTTAGTGGCTTAGTTTTATTTGGAGGTTGATTTTATGAAGTCTCGCTTTCTTATCCTGGCGGTTTTCTGCGCTCTCGTTTTTGGCCTG
>JBKPJS010000469.1:0-7853 GCA_046730815.1 Acidobacteriota bacterium | reverse complement strand
CATAAACTCCGATGAAATAGACGAGTGCGGCAATTACGGCTGCGGCGCATGCCCCGGCAAAGTAAGTTATCGAGGTCCAGAGGTAGTGCCCGCGCCACGTCTGCCAGATTGGTTGATCAGTTTTGAGCGCTGCGCCAATGGCCACGATCCCGGAATTCGAAATGTAGTGAGTAAGCGCCATCGTGCAGATCGCCGCGGCGAAGTGAGCCGTTAGCGGTTCCCCCCGCAGGCCAAGGACATTTCCGTAGATCGACCCCAACACATGGCTGGTTATGAATATCGAAACGCCCGCGGACGCCCAGTTGAACACGACGGTCCGCGGCTTACGGCTGAACCGCAGCGATGAAAGAAAAGCTTCGACTGCGCCCACTACCACCGCGGCCGCTCCTCCATAAAGAAGCAAGACCAAAAATACGAACGTATCAGAGACTGAAATTTTCGAGCTGAAGCGCGGAATCGGAATGGTGATCCGTGAAGTCAGGAGCAAAGCCATCCCGACCAATACGGCAAAGTGAGAATCGAACTGGGCGTAGTCGAGCCGGAAGCAGGAATAAACAAACGCGAGAATACCGCATCCAGTTAGTACCCAGAGGAATGGCCGGAACAATTTATTTTCCATGGCGCCAAGAGGGGCATTTGATGAGGTGAGTCAGAGTTTGTGCCTTTATCAGGACAGATCGGGGGTTGAATGCTAGTTCTGCAATTGCTCCTTCCGCGGAAGGAAGATCGTCTCGTATGTAGAACGGAAGTGAAAACCACACTTCCGATAGAAGCCGTGGGCCAATTTGTTTGTTTCGTTAACCAGGAGACAGATCGATTTTGTTTCGTTGAGCAGGCGTCGCATCAGCTCGGACATCAAACGCGTGCCGACGTTTCTCTGGCGGCAGTCGTCGCGCAGCCAGATTCCTTCGAGATAGGTGACTTCAGGAGTCTTCGAGACGACGTCTGCTTTGAAAACCAGCAGACCGTTTTCCACGACGACCCAGGTTCTTCCCTGTTCAATTCGACGGAGGCATCGCTCCCGAAAGCCCCGGGGGTCGACTTCCAGCGGGTTAACTCCACTTTCAGCGCAAGCGAGGATCGCTTGAACCGGCATCACCAGATCTAACTCTGCTGCGGTCGCTTGTCTTAAGCCTTGCACTGGTCCGCGCGCCTCGATGGGCCAACTCAACTCAAACAACCATTCGCGACAAGCCAAACGCTGCCGGCGTCCGGCTTCTGAATAATGACTCCAGAAGTCGGCCACTCTTTCTTTCTCTCCCATGATCATGTGTGTGTTGGGGCACTCACGCGCCACTTGCGCGAGAGCTGCCAGTGCACGATCCGAAACCGTTTCCATGAGAGTTGCGTGGCCCACGAGGGCCACTCCTTCAAGCTGTCCATTCGAGTCGCGACAGCCGTAGAAAGTGCCGCGGTTGAGCGGGCTGACAATTCCGTTATCGCTTATCAAACTCATCATCGTCACGGTGTGAATCGGACGTTGAGACAAAAACTGGAGAACTTCCGCTTCATCACGGTTCGCCAGGCGCTCGACGGCAACCGCTTCGACGGCGACTGACAGTTCTCTTGCTCTCGGTGATGTGCTCGTTTGCAGCATTGGTCTACCTTTGTTCTGGGGGTTCTGAGTAGTGATACTGCTTAGTAACCTAGATAGTCCGTGTAATCGTCGGGCACAATTGCCATCGAAGTAGTAGCGTCGCCGATCGTCAGGGCGTTGAACGCCTGAAGAATCGCGTCGCCGACGAGTACGCCGTCGCCGACAAGCACACCATCACTAACCAAAACGCCATCGCCAACCAGTACGCCGTCGCCAACCAACACGCCGTTTCCAAGGAGAGAGATTGAACAGAAAGATTGGCCGTCGCCGAGCGTGGTGCCGTTACTGATAAGGATGCTGTCGCCGACAAGAACGCCGGTTGAAAACATGCTGGAGTCGCCGACTAAAACACCGTCACCGACCAGCACGCCATCGCTGACCAAAACACCATCGCCTATCAGGACGCCATCGCCAATCAGGACACCCTTCGCGTAGACCTTTTGATACTGATTGATCAGTGGTGTGCCGGTAACATAGGTTTGGCCCACGATCACACCTTGCGACCACTGGAAGGTGGAAATACCGTTCGTTGTGGAAATGCTTGTTTTCGGAGCAGGCGGTGGATCGATAAGTAGCGGAGCGCCCAATTCGGTTGAGCTGTTGATGGTTGTGCGAATAAGTCTCGCGAGACGAGTGGCGCCGTCGATGTTCAGTTCGCCCGTTCCCTGCTCAAACATGTTCTGGTTAGGAAGCTGTTGGGCGGTGTACATCAACAGAGCCTTCATTAAGTTTGGGGTAAGAGTCGGATTGGCTTCGAACAAGAGAGCCGCGGTGCCGGCGACCAATGGCGCAGCCATCGAGGTGCCGCTCAGCATCATCTGCCTGCGGGTCGGACTGTTGCTGACGCCCGCATCCAACGAAGGATTCTGTGAAATAAGAAAATTGTCTGGCGACTGGGCGAAGATGGTCTTGTTACCTGGAGCCGAGATCTCTGGTTTGATCAGGTTGTCGTAGTGGCTGAGGCCGTTCGTGTCCGTCCAGAAACTGCGCGTCGGTCCACGCGAGCTGTAGGTCGCGATCGTGTCGTCGCTTCTTTGGTCGGTGCCGCGAGTATCAACGGCACCCACGGTCATAACGGAAGGCTCATTACCAGGTGAATGAACCTGACCGTAAACCTTTTCGCCGGCACTGTTCTTTCCGTTGTTGCCGGCCGCAGCCACGACGACGATCCCACGGTCCACGAGCATACGCGCAGCAACGCAGAGCGGATCGTACCGGTAAGAATTGATCGCCGGCATGCCGATGCTGAGATTCACTACACGGACGTTGTAGGTGGAAGCATTCGCCATCAACCAGTTGAATGCGCCGAGGACGTTTGATACCGAACCGACACCTTTCGAATCCAGGACACGCAGGTTCACAATTTTCGCTCTTGGCGCGATACCGATGTATTCACCTCTCGCAACTACTCCATTTCCAGCGGCTGCCGCTGCGACGTGAGTTCCGTGACCATATGGATCATCAGTTCGGCCTTCACCGGTGAAATCCTGGTTAACAACAATTCGTGATTGACCGTTTTGCGTATCGGTGAAGGAGGTGTGTGCGCCATAGATGCCGGAGTCAACAATTGCGATTCCGATTCCACTTCCATCCAAAGCTCCATCCGCACTCATCGAGCGCACGTTGTCGGCGCCGGTAGTATGAGCGACGTGGCCACCCAACGTCCTGACTTCGCTGTCCAATGAAACGAACGATACTTCCGAGAAAGTTGATAAAACATCGACTATGCGGCCGGGTAATTCGAGGGCAAAAGAGTTGAGGTTGTTGAAGTGTTTCCGGATCTTGATGCCGTTTGCTGATAAAAGTGCGTTGAGTTGACCACTCGGTTTTTGGTTGAGCTGGAGGATTACTTTGACGAGGCTATCGCCGCTCTTGTTGGAGAGCAGATCGCTGAGGTCTGAGGCTACCTTCTTTGGTTCGAGATTCTTGCCGTGCGACGGACCATTGCCCTTCGCTTGAACGGTGGTAAAGAAGTTACCACTCAGGAGGGTTGGTCCCAGTGTGAGGCTCGCCAGCAAGGCCAGCACCAGGAAGCGTTTTGTTTTGTGCATCGATATCACCTTTGTCATCTCCGTACCTTGAGGTGTTGCCAAGTCTGGACAAACAACTGGCGGCATTCGCTCTGCATTGACTGTGCCAGATTCGTGAAGATGTTTTAGATCGTTGCATCGTAAGGACTTAGGCGCATTTCCTGAGAAACAGCAGAAGCTGTAAGGTTTGACCGATCTGCTCAGATTGACTGGCCTTGATTGTTGGGCCAAATCACTTTGATAGAATCCGCCACATGTTGCCGGAAGAGATTGAGGTCCATCGCGACCGCATGTGGCGGCGCGATCCTGAAAACCGCGTTGAAGACGTCTACGCTGCTGAGCGTTTTATCGAAGATGTAGGATTCTGCGAAGCACTAACCGATTCACGCCGGCCTGGACCATCGCTTTACGTTGCCGTGTGTGGTCGTCGAGACGCGCACATGCCGCGGAACGTACAGAAAGATCCGGAAAGCAGTTTGGCTTGGACCATTAAGGACGATGTGATGCGCCGCGGTAAGTGTTTTTATGGGAAACTGCTTCGCGGCCGTTCGACGTTCATCGCCCCACGTCTGCTTCCATTCTTTAATGCTTTATGGGGCGTTCCACAGAAAATGGAGAAAAAGATTCTTTCCGCCGACGCGCAGCTCATTCTCAAGATCATGCGGCGGGAGTGGGAAATGGCGACGCGGGATCTGCGCCAGGCCAGCGGCATTCCGGACCGGGCCCGTTTTGATAAGACAATGACGCAACTACAGAAGGCGCTGAAGATCATTCCGAGCGACGTTCTGTACGAGCCAACTTTTACTTACATTTGGTCCATTCCCGAGGCTCGTTTTCCAGAACAGTTGAAACAAAACGTGGGCAGGGACGAGGCTTTGCAGGAAATTGCGCGCTCCTATCTGGTTGGAGCTGGAATGACATTACGTGGGGAATTGGCGCGTGTAACGGGTCTGAGTTCGCCCGAAGCGGGATTGGGTAACTGGGCGTTAGTAGATGAGGGATTTGCGCGGCGTCTGGCGCCGGGCGTGTATCGATTGATCAATTTGTAGGGTTTTAGACAGGATTATTACAAGATTCACCATGTTAATCGTGAACATCTTGTAATCCTGTTCCTTGTTCCAACTGCGCCATTTCCAGCACTAACGGCAACTGATCCTGAGAACTCCCGAGACGCTGCATCATCATCTCCGTCTCGCCCTCGTTCATTTGTCGACTCGCCGTCGCTTCAATCACTTGCAGCCTCGTCTTTGCCTTGACCAGGTGTTCATCCGCCTGTCGCCGCAGGTGGTCGAGCTTCTCGTGATCGGCCTCCAGTTCCTTTTGGAGCGCATTGGATTCAGGTGTACGTAACGTCCGGGCGCGGTTGATTTGTCGCTCAACCTTCAACATTTCCCGTTTTGACCGTGAAATGATGCGCGACGCTGTGAGTCGACTGGCCAGTGTTTCCAGGTAGGCATCAGCCAAAAGTGGGTTGCTTTGCTCGATTTCGGCGAGCGCCTTCCGCTCGGCTGAAGTCAATTCTGACCTGAACCATACAACCTCATTCGCCGTGATTCCATCCGAAGCTAATCGGTCCCGTAATTTTGCAAGCCAGTTCCGGCGATACATCAGGAGAATAGCGGCGATCACCACCCCCAGCGCGAATCCCAGGGCTAACGAGAGACCGGTCAACAAAAGGTAAATGGCAGCCGACTCTATAGCCGCGGCTGACAGGTAAAGTACAAGGAAAACCAGGGGAGCTGGAAGCGAAGTGGCCACCAAAGCGATCCACGGAGCGACTTTCAGCAGCCGTGCCGTCGTTGCGTCCTTGCCGGAAAGTTTGCCTTTGGATTGACTCACTAAGCCCTGCTTCATAGTGGTTGGATCTTAGCTCATGAGGGAAGTGACCGCCACAGTTCAGAGTTCAAGAAAAAGTGTCACGATTGACAGGTGAATCCTGTCAATCCTGTAAAAATGACTTTGTCTGTATAATGTCGGCAACCGAATAGAGGAAGTTCCCATGAAGACGCTCCGACGACTCCACCTGATTGTATTGCAGCTATCTTTGACTCTTGGCTTCGCCGTGATGACTCAGTCGGCGCTTGGACAGGCGCCAAGCAACAATGGCGCCGGTCCGTCCGGCGGGCCCGGCAAGCCTGTCACTATTCCCTTGACGATTACGGTCAAAGAGCAAACTGAATTCGAGTTACAGAATGTTGATTTGACGATCAGCGAGGATGGCGAGCCACAGACTATCATCTCGCTTAGGAGTATCGGAACCAACTCACCCATAACACTTGCGGTCCTGATTCAGGAAGACCTTGTTCCCTCTGTCAGCAACGAAATCAAAGCTCTCGCAGACTTTATCAAGAAGCTACCGAAAGGTTCGAGAGTGATGATTGGGTACCTGCGGACTGGTAGTCTGCAAGTGAAACAAAAGTTCACGAACGATCTCGACAGGGCAGCAAGTGCCTTGCGGCCTCCCATCGGCTTTGCGAGTGCCAGCCCTTACAATCCTTATGTCGAGGTCATCGAGGCGCTGAAGAAGTTTGAATCGCAGCCTTTGGGTAGACGGGCGATATTGCTTGTATCAGATGGTCTGGATATTTCTCGTGGAGTCGACTCATCTTCACCGACTCAAAGCGTTGACTTGCAACGAGCCGTTAACGAATCGCAGCGTCGTGGAGTTGCAATCTACGGCTTCTACGCACCGACGCTCGTTGCTGCGTCTAACCCGGCGCTCGTCAGTAATGCACAGAGTTCGTTGTTGCGATTGTCGAATGAGACTGGGGGCATGGCTTTCTTCCAGGGCCTGGGCGCTCCGGTAAGTTTCGAACCCTTCATACGCGAGCTGGATATTTCTCTTCAGAAGCAAGCCGCGCTGACGTTCCTCTCGACACACCTGGACAAAGGATTCCATCGCATCGACGTGAAATCCTCGACTCCCGGCGTGCGTGTCGCGTTTCCTTCGGGATACGTGAGGTAGAGAACTCCAGATTACGCAGCTCACTTCTGTGTAATCTGTGGGGATTTCTACTGGACTGTGGCCGCTAATAAGGATCCGCGATGATCGCTCGCGACGGCCCACCCGTCGGAGAGCTGTCCAATCATTCCGTGAAAGTGGATCTCACTGCCGCTTAACACAACGAGCACGTCACCGGCGTGGTACTTCGGATCCTCGAGTCGAAACCGTATCACCGTAGCCTGTCCATTCTCCTGCTTCAGAGTTTCAAACTGAAAGTCATCAGCATCGGCGACATAGGTCTGAGAGTTGTTTGCTACGCGTTGCTCGTCTGGCATTTTGGTGCTCCTAATTAAAGGCAAGCGATTATCACAAGAATTCTTCATTAATACCACAGAATAGTCTAAGGCGTTCGCCAAACTTCCGCTTCGATAGCGTGACGGCTCCGCCAGGTTTAGAGGATATTCAGATGCTGCTCGTATTCCACGGTTTCCCGGCAGTCTGAGGTCCCCACAACCACGGGTACAAACAAATGAATAGCCCCCGACGGACGTTGGCACATCGTTGTTCGGCTCGGAAGTACTACTGAGCATCGGAGACAAAATGACTCGCCACCTCTTCAATTTGGCAAAGGCATCAGATTTTCCCGGCGCGTTTTGATAGCAGCAAGCTTCGTCGTAGCACTGCTCGTACTTGCACTGCCCGGGCTCAACAGTTCATCAGCGTCCAGCCCGTCGGGCGGAACCATCAACCCAACAGCGACGACACCGCTTACCTGGACTGGTTCAGCCGTCGGAGGCGGGGCTCTTATTGCACCACTGGGGCTAATTAATGGGGCAGATTTGTGCGCGCACTGGTGGAATACGCATGCGCTATCAGGAAATCGCTAACGTCAAGCAAGCGCAGCAGGTGCACACCCAGGGCATTCACAAGTTCACGTGGGAAGTCGCTGCACAACGTGGCCAGTTCGCCTGCGTGATAATGGCCCGCGGCCGCGATCCCAATTACCTTGATTCCTATTCAGTAAAGAAACT
The DNA here is from genome assembly GCA_046730815.1 of Acidobacteriota bacterium. Classification (GTDB taxonomy): domain Bacteria; phylum Acidobacteriota; class Blastocatellia; order Pyrinomonadales; family Pyrinomonadaceae; genus PSRF01. The sequence continues at coordinate 251 of JBKPJS010000469.1, read as the reverse complement.
CGGCGAGGAAGAAGAGATCGACTGAAGCCATAAAGAAGAACCATCCACAGATTACACAGATTCTTTCTGTGTATCTGTGGATGGTTTTCTTTTTGGGGCGGCTAGTCGGGCTCGAACCGACGACCTCTTGATCCACAATCAAGGAGTCGAAAACAAAAAAGCACAACCTTGACAGGCCCTATAACCATGGACGGTGGTTGTCCGCCGTGTTGTATCCTCAGCTCTTACGGTACCGGTCTACGACCGAAAAG
>JBKPJS010000468.1:0-9830 GCA_046730815.1 Acidobacteriota bacterium | reverse complement strand
CTCGGCGTACTCTATTGGCTCTACGACCGTCCGATGGAGAACACGCTGAACTGGATCCGCACCAAGTTTGCAAAGAGCCCTGAGCTGGCCAAAGCAAACGAAATCGCACTTAAGACTGGTTACAATTTTGCCGATACGACCGAGGTCTTCACCACTCACTACACTGTTAAAAAAGCGAAGATTGCTCCCGGCAAGTATCGAAAACTGACTGGTAACGAAGCGACTGCCATCGGATTCATAACGGCGTCGCAGCTCGCGGGTCGCCCGTTGTTTTATGGCTCATACCCGATCACGCCGGCGTCCGACATTTTGCACGAGTTATCGCGTCACAAGGCTTTTGGAGTGAAGACATTTCAAGCTGAAGACGAGATTGCTGCGGTTTGTGCGGCAATTGGCGCGAGCTTTGCCGGACAAATCGGATTGACTGGAACATCCGGACCGGGCGTCGCTTTGAAGCAGGAAGCGATTGGTTTGGCTGTGATGACCGAGTTGCCGTTGGTAATCGTCAACGTTCAGCGCGGTGGCCCATCTACCGGACTGCCGACAAAAACTGAACAGGCGGATCTCTTCCAGGCAGTTTGGGGACGCAACGGTGAATGCCCGGCGATCGTCGTGGCTCCAGCGACACCGGGCGACTGTTTCCACATGGCGATCGAAGCGGTGAGGCTCGCGTTCAAGTATATGTCACCAGTGTTTTATCTCTCGGACGGTTACCTGGCGAACGGCGCGGAGCCCTGGGCGATTCCAGAGATTAACTCGTTGCCGAAGATCGACGTTACATTTGCCAACGATCCGGCGACATTCATGCCTTATGCCCGCAATCCCGAAACTCTCGCGCGACCGTATGCGCTTCCCGGAACTCCGGGTCTCGAACATCGCATCGGCGGTATCGAGAAGCAGCACATCACGGGCAACGTAAACTACGATCCCGAGAACCACCATTTAATGGTCAAGCTGCGCCAGGAAAAAGTTGATCGCGCAGCCGCCGACATTCCCCTCGTGGAAGTGATGGGTGAACGGACCGGAAAGGTTTTGGTGCTTGGCTGGGGTTCAACTTACGGCTCGATCAGTTCGGCGGTCGAGAAGATGCAGAACGAAGGGAAGAGTGTTTCCTCGGCACACTTGCGCCATCTGAATCCCTTCCCGCGGAATCTTGGCGAAATCCTCGCCGGTTTCGAGACCGTGATCATTCCGGAAATGAACCTGGGCCAACTCTGCACAATGATCCGTGCGAAGTACCTGGTGGACGCGGTCCCCTTCTCGAAAGTCAAAGGCCGCCCATTCCAGATCCGGGAGATTGTCAGGAAGGTTGAAGAGTATTTGTGAGCATCAGTACCGTCAGTGAAATCTACGCGGAAGGCCTTCGTTATTTTATGGGTGAAGGGACGCTCAACAAGACTCTCGCACGTCTCTCCAGCGATCTCGATCAGCGTGGCATTGATTACATGGTGATTGGAGCCGTTGCTTTGTTGGCCCATGGGTATCCACGCTTCACGGAAGACATTGATCTCGTAATGACCGCTGAAGGCCTTCGGAAATTTCACGAGGAGCTGATTGGACTTGGATATACCCCGGCGTTTCCCGGTGCGAAGAAGAGAATACGATCGACAATGGACGGCGTCAGTATCGAAGTGATGACCACGGGTGAATATCCGGGCGATGGAAGGCCGAAGCCGGTGAGCATGCCCGCGCCTGCCGAAGCCTCGACCGAAATCGATGGAGTCAGATTTGTGACTCTCGAGAAACTGATCGAGTTGAAACTGGCATCCGGGATTTCGGCTCCTGACCGGTTGAAAGATCTCGCAGACGTTCAGGAGCTAATCAAGATTCGAAAGCTCGACGCGGACTTCGCCAGCAAACTCGATCCTTATGTGCGGACAAAATATCTCGAGCTCGAAGAAGCAGTGAGAAAGAGTAAAACAATTTAGTAGCACGAAACTATTTTGCGCGTTTTGTGCCTTTTTAGTGGCCAATTCAGGAGAAATAATGAGTACAGAGAGTAACGGACATAGTGGGAACGGAAACGTAAACAAGCCATTTACGGAAGCAGTGTCTGCTGAGAGCGATACGGGTTCGGCCGTATCGGGACGGGTTGCCCCGCCGCCGGGACAGTTGAAGAAGGCCGACTTCGTTTCGGATCAGGAAGTGCGTTGGTGTCCAGGCTGTGGCGACTACGCCATTCTCAACAACGTGCAAAAGGTGATGCCCGAGCTCGGCATCCCGCGCGAGAAGATCGTTTTTGTGTCGGGCATCGGGTGCTCGTCGCGCTTTCCTTATTACATGAACACTTACGGCTTCCACAGTATTCATGGCCGCGCGCCGGCGATTGCGACCGGCATCAAATGCGCGAATCCCGATCTGAGCGTGTGGGTGATTACCGGCGACGGCGACGCGCTGTCGATTGGCGGCAACCATTTCATTCATGCTATCCGCCGCAATCTCGACGTCAATTACATTCTCTTCAACAATCGAATTTACGGGTTAACGAAGGGACAATACAGTCCGACTTCCGAGTTTGGTAAAAAGACGAAGTCGACTCCCTCAGGCACAATCGACTATCCGATCAATCCGTTGTCACTGGCCATCGCCAGCGAGTCGACGTTTGTCGCCCGTTCAATCGACATCGACGTCAAACATCTCGGCGCGATGGTGGACGCTGCGGCGAAGCACAAAGGCATCTCGTTCATCGAGGTCTACCAAAACTGCAACATCTTCAACGATGGCGCTTTCGATTACTTTGCGGAGCGTACCGTTCGCTCAGACCGCGTACTCTATCTTGAGCACGGCAAGCCGATGGTTTTCGGCAAGGATCGCAAGAAGGGTATTCGCATGAACGGCGCGCTGCCGGAGGTGGTGACCATCGGTGAGAACGGCATCACCGAGAACGACTTGCTGGTCCACGACATTCACCTGAAGGATCCTTCAGTGGCGTTCATGCTCGCGCGCATGGAGCAGCCGGATTTTCCGCAGCCGGTGGGCATCTTCAGAACGATTGACCGACCCACTTACGAAGACATGATGGTGGACCAGGTTGACGCTGCCATCGCAAAGTCAGGCCCGGGCAATTTGGAAAAATTGATTAATAGCGGCGACACCTGGCTCGTCGAGTAAGTTAGACAGGATTTCAGGATTTTCAAGATTTACAGGATGAAGAATCTTGTAATCCTGAAAAATCCTGTCAATCCTGTCTAAAACCGGAACCCCACACTCGCCATAAATTGGAAGTTGTGACTCGTCCTCGCCGGACTGGTAATTGGTATCAATGTGAACGTACTCGTCGGCGGATCGAATTGGAGCGCATTGGTCGTTCGCCGGGTGAAGTGAATGATTGTGTCACCCGCGTCAAAGCGCGTCACGATGTGCTTTGACGGATAAAACTCTACCACGCCTCCGAAATCAGCCGCGAAGTTGGTCAGCCGATTCCTTTCGAAGTCAATGGCCTCGAAGGGACTCGCAGGCACTCGCAGAATGTTGAATTCGCCCTCGCTAAAACTGACAACGCCCGGCCGTGCCTTCGCGAAAATGCCCCAGGTATCAAACCTCTTACCCACCTTCACTCCTCCGAGCGCCTCCGTCACACGACCACCGTTACGACAACCGAAACACCGCCTCGGAAAGAAATAGCCGGCGGCCTCGAGACTGACAACTCTGTTTAGGTTGTAAGTAAACCTTCCACCGAATCCTGGCTCAGTTCTTCCGTTAAAGGCCTCTCGCTCGAGCGTGGTGAACTCTGCGGCAACCTCAACTTTCGGCAATTCCTCAGATTGCGAAAACGCCAGCGACTGCGCTAACAGAATTACGAAGGCGGCGATGAAACAAGTCTTCTTCATATGAATCTCCTTGGTCGTTTTTAGACACACCTATCCCAATCTCGACGAAACGATGCGAGCTGCGACTGACACGGCTAGCTGGTTACTGAAGTGGGAGACTTGATTAAGGGAGCTTTATTAAGGGCCTTTCGGCAAAAGGTTTTCAATCGAATCGGCGCCGCCAACCATCACACGTTGCGGCGTGGTAAATGGGGTCTTCGCCGCTCGCTCTCTCGCAGGAGCACCAATCGAAAGCGTTGCGCCGCGATTGTTAAGCGCTTCCTCGATTTTCTCAAACACGTTCGGACTTTTCGGGGGTGCTTTAGGCGCGGGACTCTCAGCACCAAACAGGGGCGTGTACCTGGTATCGTGCAGTACCCATAGATTCCAAGTCCCTCCGTTCGGCAAGATCGAGTCACTCGAAACCCATTCGTAGCGTTCGCCGTTTACAGTGAACTCGATCTTGTTTCCGTCAAGCACGCCGATCTTTTCAAATTGATACCCTTCGCGCGGCACGAGGGAAAAAATAAAACGTCCACGCTCCGGCACGTAGAACCAAAGCAGCGCGCCTGTGCAACCGATTTTCGACTTGCTTTTACCCACAACGGTACCATCAATTGACAACTGATAGTTTTTGACCGCCAGCGCGATGGCGTCGAGAGTGAAATCCCGCGGCGCTGCTTGAAGATTGCTCTCGCGTAGAGTTGAGCGATCGAATGTGACTTGGACCACGTCAACAATCTTCACTCCCGATTCCTGGTTGACCAGCAGTTCGAGTGAGACGGCGTCGCCATCGTCGAGCGTCTGAGGTGTGGTGGATTTTGGGAACGTGGCAAAAGGGCGATTAGGCAGCAGTGGGGTGGAGTCTTTCAAGAACGTTCGTCGAAATGCTTCATCAGCAGGTAACACGGCGATGCTGAATTTTTTCGTGAGCGGGTCAGCACTCACCCAGAGATCGTAACCAAAGACGACGTTCTGTTGCGCGTCCGTAAGAACGCGATGAATGATTCGGTCTTCTCCGGCAAAGACTTGTGAGTAGAGCAGGGCGGCAAGTGAGTCACTATTTGCCGCGCTCATGTTTCCGGTTGACGATGTCTCGCTTCTGAAAGCAACAAAGCCGCCGTTGGACACCTGCAAAACGAGCTGGTGCTTCGCGGGATTTTGCGCCGCTGCGGCTATACAGATGAAGTGAATACAAAGCACGAGGGGCCAGATTCTATTTCTCATTCGGCGACCCTCCCTTGATGATAGTGAGTTTGACCTCATCGGTTGGCTTGAAGCCTACGAGGCTGGCCGGCACGTCTTCGTTTTGTGGTTTTTGCGATCGCGCGAACGTACTTTCAATTTTCGAGCCGTTGATAATTCGGTTTGAACTTCTCGCCGGCCACCGCCGGTCGCGGTAAACAACTCGAGTAATTGTCTTCTCCTGGACCACCGGCACTTCAACCGGGACATGCACAACAATCGGAGCCGGACTTGTGGTCCCTCGAGCAGTTCGAATCGCAAATAGACCTAACACCGCGAAGGCCATGATTACTGCAACAACGAGTGGCACTGGAACTCGTACGGTAGTTCTCATGCAAAGGCGCAAAGCCGCAAAGGCGAACCCAGGCTCTTCTTTGCGACTTTGCGCATTTGCGCCGGACAGTTTTTCTCGTAGCCGGGCGTGATAACCGCTCCAGTAGCTTTCCGCGGGCGCCGCCGTTTCTCGCAATCTCGTCGTGACGCGCAGCGTTGCATTGAGCGAATTAAACTCCGTTCGGCATTCACTACAGCCGCGTAACTCCGCTACCAGAACTTCATTCAGAGCGCCATCAGCGCCGTCCAGAAGAAGTTCAGTTATATGTTCTTTCGTTTCTCTGCAATTGTGCATTGCTAAACGCTCCAATTAATACTCATTAGCCAGGTTCGTGAGCGCCTCTGTTGTATCGGAGTCTGGCGAAAGCCGTGCGCGCAACTTCCCAATTGCGCGTGACACACCTTTCTTCACAGTCCCAGTTGAACAGTTCATTGCGTGTGCGATTTCTTCGTATGACATTCCTTCGTAGTGGCGCAGTAAAAACATAAGGCGCTGCGACGGCGTCAATTCAGCCAGCGCGTTAACGACACTTTCAAAAAGCAACTTGTTATAGATATTTTCCGGCGACGCCGCAGCCGATTCGAAAAGCGCGTCCGAATCAATTTGCAGCAGTTCCACGACTGTTGTTTGTCCGCGCCGGCGAAAGAAAGTCGATCGTCGACGATTCAGAAAGGCGTTGATGGTGATCCGGCGTAACCAGGTGTAGAAAGAAGAGTCAGATCTGAAAGAGCGCAACGCTTGATAAGCTTTTAGCCAAACTTCCTGTGAGAGATCTTCTGCGTCCTGGGCGTTGCGGCAATAATGAAAAGCAAGCAGATGAATCCGGCGTGCATAGCGCTCGGCCAGCATGCAAAAAGCATCGATGTCGTCTGCCTGGGCGCGCCTGATTAGATCGGTATCGCTCTCGGTCACGGTGATATAGACACGAGTTTTCCGCTTTAGTTGGCCCGCTTGAACATTTAAGCCGCAGATGAACGCAGATCAATCAGCGTTCATCTGCGGCCGGTCTTTGTTTTGATGACGGTCGAAGGAGCGTTCGTGCTGGGATTCGCTGGATTGGCGGCAACGTGCTGCTCCGACGAGTCGCCGAAAAACTTATTTTCCTTTTTACGGCGGCCTCGCAACGCCGGAGTCTTTTCCATTTCCTCGCGATTTTGATCCGGATTACCTGCGAAGCCTGTTTGCTGGCCTCGCGGTTTTGCGGGCGTGCCGGCTTTATGCTGGTCCTTCCTTGTTCCCATGGCTCTTACCCTTCCTGGTCCTCTTTCTTCCGAGCGACCACTTCAGTGCGACCGGTGTTATCAATGTGGTGATGATCACCATGATAACAACTCCTCCAAAAATAGCCGAACTAATCACCGGCTGGCCCACGCCTGTCGCAGAGGGCAACATCAATGTCGCCCCAATGCCCGCGAATATCAAACCCACTTCACCCCGCGGGATCATTCCCACACCAACTGCAAGACGATTGATGCCACGCTCAACCACACCTAAAGCACAGATCTGTTTGCCGATGATCGCTGCCAACGTAAGTGCCAGCGCAAATCCGAGAACGTCGACTCGAGCAAAGAATCGCAAGTCAACTTTCAATCCCATCAGTACAAAGAAGATCGGCACGAGCACTGTGCTTACCGGCTGTAAAAGATCGGCAAGATCGCGCTCTTGTCGCCCGCTGCGTGGCTTGTAGTGCACTTCGTCAAGAATGAGTCCGGCCGCAAACGCACCAACGATCGGCGCCAGTCCAACTTTCGCCGCTGCCCACGCCAACAAGAAACAAAATGAGATTGCGAGAGTAAGCAAAACGCCTCTGGTCTCAAGACGACCTGCGCCACGAAGGACTCGCGGCACTAGAAAGAGTCCAATTACAATCGACCCGATTAGAAACGCGAGTGACTTCAACGCGACAACCACGACTTCCAATATCGAAAGCGCGCCGCCCGTTCCGGCGGCTTTGATCGCTCCGGCAACCACCGCAAGCACCAGCAGCGCCAGCACGTCGTCGATTACCGCAGCGCCAAGAATTATGCGTGCCTCACGTGTACCCAGCTTTCCGAGGTCTTTAAAAACGCGTGCCGTAATGCCGACACTGGTCGCGCAGAGGGTTGCGCCGATGAAGATGTGAACGAGTTGAGGCTCGTTTGGTATGAAGTAAGCGGAAACCGCCCATCCCAGAAAAAACGGAGCGACCACGCCAAGAACAGCGACCAGCAGCGACGACCAGCCGACTTCGATCATCTCTTTCAGGTCAGATTCGAGACCGACTTCGAATAACAGAACAATCACACCAAGCTCGGCGAGTGCAGCAATCGTTGCGCTGGTCTTTAGCGGTTCGGCGGCGCGGAAACCGAGTATTACCAGGTTGCCGAGCAGGATTCCGCCAAACAGTTCACCCAAAACGCCCGGCTGCTGAAAACGCTCGAAAATCTCGCCTCCGAGCTTCGCAACCACCAGCATTACCGCCACGCCGATGAGCACAGCCGGATTCAAGCCGGGGCTGCTGGACCCATCAGTAGCTGCCGATACGCCGGGAACGAAAATAAAAAACACGACGAGGCCGAGGGTTATTAAGGCTCGTTTCATTTAGGTTTTCGCCGAAATTTGGCGATTATGCCACATCTGCTCGCTGAGGGGCCGTCTTCCGCAGTTGCGTCCCCAATGCGAGGTCTCTATAATGCGCCCCACTTTAAAAGGCGCTTCCCTCGGCAGGTTGGCGTCTACACCAAAACGACAAGAATATGGCGACTCCCCTTCGATGGAACCAACGTAGACGTGTCGCGCCGTATGGCGGTTCCAAACAACCTGACACTCCGTTGCGCTCCCTCGCTCTCAGTTTGACGCATGTTGCTCGTGCCGCCCTCACCGAGCCGTACATGCTCAGCATCGAGCACGAACGAATCCAGTTGAACCGGTTGCCGAAGGCCTTCGACGGCTTTCGCATCGTGCAGCTTTCCGATGTTCATCATGGTCCGTTTTCAAGTCGAGAACAGATCGAACGGGCCGTCGAAACGGCAAACAGGCTCAAGCCGGACATTATTGCGCTCACCGGCGATTACATCTCCAAAGAACGACAATACGCGGCGCCTTGCGCGGAGATGCTAGGCCGTTTGGAGGCGCGACACGGTGTGTACGCCGTTTTGGGTAACCACGATCATTGGACCGATGCAGCCCTGATTACCGATCTCTTTCGCGCTGAAGGGATCACCGTCCTGATAAACGAAGGCATGCGCTTCGAACAAAACGGCGAGGCCTTCTGGCTGGCGGGTGTCGACGATACGATGGTAGGACTCGAAGACTTGTCACTGGCGCTGGCAGGCGCACGTCAAGACGAGATGAAACTGCTACTCGCGCACAATCCGATTATACTCCGGCGCGCAGCGCGAGCTTCGGTTGATTTAGTTCTGAGTGGACATACCCACGGCGGGCAGGTGGCAATCAGGGGTGAGCGAAGCACTTTGCGAGGCGCCCGGAAGCGTTTGTTGAAGGGCCTCGGACGTCTTGGACATACTCAGATCTACGTTAATCGCGGTCTGGGGACCGTGGTGTTACCCATCAGATACGGATGCCCTCCTGAGATTTCTTTGTTGGAACTCCGAAGTTAGACAGGATGAGCAGAATTTACGGGATTTCCTGATGGGATTCTGTCATCTTGTAATCCTGTAACTAAATGTCCTCGCGGATCGTCACTGTTCCCAATCTTCTGACTGTGTTCCGGATGGTTCTAATTCCGGTCTTCGTTTCCCTGCTTTTCTACCAACGATTCGTACTTGCGCTCGGGATTTTTGTCCTCGCCGGCATCACTGACGGTTTAGACGGCCTGTTGGCGCGGCGATTCGACCAAAGGTCACAGCTCGGCACGATCCTCGACCCCATTGCAGACAAACTGATGCTGGTTACGTCCTTCGTCGTCCTGTCGATGAGGGCGGTTTTTCCGCAGCCTTTGCCGCCTCACCTTCCCGTCCCGTTTTGGGTGACTGTAGCGGTCATTAGCCGGGATGTCTTTATCCTCGTCGGGGCGGCCGCTATCAACATCGTCACCGGCTTCCGTGGCTTTCGACCTTCAATGCTCGGGAAGGTCAACACAGTCGTCCAAATCGTCGCCATCACGGCCATCATCTTCGCCGCCAGCGTGCCTTACGGCACCGGTTACTACCTGCCTACCCTCTACACGATAGTCTTCGCCTTTTCGGTGCTTTCCGGCGCGCATTACGTATTTTTCGTCTCCAGGCTGGTAAACGAAGACCGCCGCTAACGAATCAAACCCACACTCAAATAAAGTGGTAATTATCTACTTGACGCGGAAGGTTATGAGGGTTAGTGTGAATCCGCTCAGGGGTTACTACTTTTTACTCAATCTTTTAGCACAGATTGGGCGAGACGGTGTTACCCTGCGCGATCCTCTATGCCTGATGAAGGCAGGTCTTACTTTTTGGCTAACTCGAAGC